>JACZXC010000374.1 GCA_022571825.1 Myxococcales bacterium
GTGTTTGCCGGCGGCGATTGTCGCCGGGGTCAGTCGCTCGTCGTGTGGGCGCTCTGGGAGGGACGGGAAGCCGCGCGGGAGGTGGACCGGTACCTGATGGGGAAATCCAGGCTGCAGTCCCGCGGAGCGCACGTGTAGCCGGCGGCGGGGCCGCCGCAAACGCCGTTCCATCTCGATCGGGACAGCGCATCGTCGATCCTTGACGGGCCGACTTCGCCGCAGGTAGCATCCGGCCAGACGGGGGTCTCATCATTTCCGGTTCCGACCAAGCGGCCGACCCGAAGGCTTACGACCTCGAGCGCCTTGAGCGCGTCGTGGCGGCGCTCGTCGAAGATCACCGCCGCCTGCGACGGGAGAACGCCGCGCTCCAGGTCGACGTCGACGCAAAGACCCAACACGCGCATCGGCTCGATGGGAAACTTCTCGAGGCGAATCAGCGCCGCCAGGACATCGCGAAGCGGCTCGACGAGCTCATCACGCAGATCGACCAGCTCGGTGCGCAGCTCGACGCCCAGGCGGAGAGCCTGGGCGCATAGGTCGGACTCGATGACGAAGCGATCGGTCTCCGTGGTGATTCGAGGACACGAGTTTCGGATCCGCAGCGACGATGATCCGGAATTGCTCCATCGAGTGGCTGCGTACCTCGATGACACCATGGCCGAGGTCGAGGAGCGCACCGGCACGATCGACTCCCTGGACGTCGCGCTGCTCACCGCCCTGAACCTCGCACGCGAGCTGGTGAGCATCCGTGAGGGCCGAATCGATCGACCGACCTCGGGGCTCGATCCGGCGCGGCTGCACTCTCTGATCGAACTCGCCGAGTCTGCGCTGGCGCCCGAGGCTCACTGAGCACTCGATCTCGAGCCGCCATGGCCTCGGATCCCCACAGAGCGGCGTCGGACTCCCGCGCCGAGAAACGCCGGCTGCGCGCTTCCTTGAGCGTTCGGCGGCGAGTCCTGTCGCCTTCGGAGCGTACCAGGGCCGGAGAGGCGGCCGCTGGTCATCTGTGCGCCAGCCCGGAATGCGAGGGGTCCGGCCGGATCGCCCTGTACGCGGCCCTTCCCGACGAGATGCCCACCGAGGCGTTGTTCCGCGTCCTCGCCGCCCGGGGGAAGCAGCTGCTCTTGCCCCGCCTCGTGTTGGAGGGACTGGCGTTCTGTGCGGTAGAACGGTGGGCGGATCTTCGGGCCGGAAGGCTGGGGGTGCTCGAGCCCCCGGAGGGGAGTTCTCGGATCGATCTGGAAGAGGGGGATCTCGTGCTGGTACCCGGCTTGGCCTTCGACCCAGAGGGTTGGCGGCTCGGGCGCGGCCGCGGGCACTACGATCGCAGCTTCCCGCCCGGCGCGGAGCGCGCCCCGGTGCTGTTCGGCCTGGCCTATGCGTTCCAGGTGGTGGCCGCGGTTCCACACGACTCGCACGATCGCAGGATGGATGCGATCGTCACGGAGCGCGGTATCAGTCGCCCCGGTCACCCGAGTCGGAGTTCGCCATGACCCAGAAGTCGATCCGGCGAGAAGTCGATCGTCAGCTCGAGGGGATGCGCGAGGGTGCCGTCGAGCTCTACGGAGAAGACGAGCTGCGCCAGCGCCTGGAACAGGCGCTGGGCGAATCGCGCCCCTTGCGGGTCAAGCTGGGGATGGACCCGTCCGCCCCCGACCTCCACCTGGGCCACACGATCGTTCTCCAGAAGCTCAGGCGTCTGCAAGAGCTTGGGCACCAGCCGATTTTTCTGGTCGGCGACTTCACGGCCGCGATCGGGGACCCTTCGGGACGGAACAAGACCCGTCCGCCGCTGGCACCCGAACAGATCAAGACAAACGCCGCGACCTACGTCGAGCAGGTGGGCTGCATCCTCGATGTCGAGCACGCCGAGGTCCGCTTCAACAGCGAGTGGATGGAGCGAATGTCTTCAGCGGAGTGGGTCAAGCTATGCTCCAGTTACACCGTGGCGCGTTTGCTCGAACGCGACGATTTCTCCAAGCGCTACGCAGCCGGCGACGCCATCTCCGTGCACGAGTTTCTCTACCCCTTCGTGCAGGCCTATGACTCGGTTGCCCTCCGCGCCGACATCGAGATCGGGGGAACCGACCAGACCTTCAATCTGCTCATGGCCCGAGAGATCCAACGCGATTACGGCCAGCCGCCCCAGGCCGTCATCACCCATCCTCTCCTGGTGGGCACCGACGGGCACGACAAGATGTCCAAGAGCCTGGGGAACGCGATCGGAATCACCGACCCGCCGGCGGAACTGTACGGCCAGATCATGAGCATCTCGGACACTTTGATGCTCGATTATTTCGATCTCCTCGGGGCGGGAGAGTGGACGGACCTTGCGGGTGACCGGGCGCGCATCGGCCGGGGCCAGGGTGACCCCCTGGCTTTCAAGCACGAGCTGGCGCGCCGTCTGGTCGCGCGGTTCCAGGGGGCGACCGCAGCCGCCGAGGCCGCGGAACACTTCCAGCACGTGGTTCAGAACAAGGGAGTGCCCGAGGATCTGGACGAAACCGCCGTGGAGCTGGGGGCCGAGGCGGAGCTGGGTCTGCTCGAACTTCTCGAGAAACTGGGTCTCGCGAAGTCGCGCGGCGAGGCCCGGCGTCTCGTCACCCAGAACGCCGTGTCGATCGGTGGCGAGGGTGTGGGCGATCCCACCCTGCGGCTGGGCCCGGGGTCCTACCTGATCAAGGTGGGCAAGCGTCGTTTTGCGCGGGTTCGGCTCGAGTAAGCCCCCCCCCGAATAGAGAGACCCCGGGGGGCACAGGTGACGCCCCGACCTGGAATATCGCCGTCATTCATCCTACTTGACCGTCGCAGGTGTCTCTCGTAATCTACGCCACTCACGTATTGGAGCCGCTCTGGCCCTGAGAAATGACCAGAGCGCTGAGTGATGGCCGGCCGCGGGTCGGCGTCTCCGGGGTTCGAAACAGACCCCGAGAGGCTTTGTCCGTTCTTTGAAAACTGAATAGCGTGCGGTCTTTTTCGAGCTAGGGAAGGTTCGATGAGACGATCGAGACAGTATTTCCCATTCGCGATGTGGTCGTGCGGTTCGCCGCACGTGTGCATCGTTTTTCCGAACAGCCGGGTGTCGCGCGCGTGAGTGTGCGGTGCCCGGACAAGGTTCAAACTGGAGAGTTTGATCCTGGCTCAGAACGAACGCTGGCGGCGTGCTTAAGACATGCAAGTCGAACGGTAAGGCCCCTTCGGGGGTACACGAGTGGCGCACGGGTGAGTAACGCGTGGGTAATCTACCGTCGGGTCTGGGACAACTCCGGGAAACTGGAGCTAATACCGGATAAGACCACGAGGTCTTCGGACCTTGCGGAAAAAGGTGGCCTCTTCTTGAAAGCTATCGCCTGTTGATGAGCCCGCGTCCCATTAGCTTGTTGGTGAGGTAACGGCTCACCAAGGCGACGATGGGTAGCTGGTCTGAGAGGATGATCAGCCAAACTGGAACTGAGACACGGTCCAGACTCCTACGGGAGGCA
>JACZXC010000031.1 GCA_022571825.1 Myxococcales bacterium
TCCCCGTCACGTGGGTGCGACCCCCTTGCGCCTCGGACTTCCGAATCAAGGCGATCGCGGCATCGAAGGTCTCTGGGGCCAGGCGTCGGCGAAGCGCCGCCATCTCTTCGAGGACGACATCGATGGTCGCGAGCGCTTCCTCCCCGCCGCCTCCAACCGCCCGGGCCGAGATCGATCCCCCCAGCGAGGGAACCGGGCCGAGGGTCAGTCGCGGCCCGGTGTATAGCTCGAGAACCCGCGCCCGCGCGGCGGCGGGGTCATCCGGAAACGCGCCGAGCTTCTCCACACAGGCTGCGCCGCAGGCGTTGGCGAAACGCCCGGAGTCCTCCCAGCCGAGCCCGTGGTGGCGCGCCACCAGCAACCCGCCGAGAAATGCATCACCGGCGCCGGTCGTGTCGAGAAGGCGCGCCGGCGACCCCCGAACCGAACCTTCGAAATCCGTCGCGGCGATCGCGCAGCCGGCCTCGCCATCGGTGACCACCACGGCGTCGTTTTCGAATCGCGCGCGCACCGCGCGTGCCAGGTCCAGGGCACTGGCGCTGGCCGCGTCGGCGAGCTCCCGCGCCGCAATTTTGGACGGCTTGAGAAGCTGAGCGGCGCGCAGAACGTCGTCGAGTTCTTCTTGGCACCCGAGCCCGGCCAGGGCGTCCGAAGGCGGTACGTCGAGATCCACCACCGTCGGGATTCCCGCCTCGCGTGCGATCGCCAGAGCTTCGCGAACCGCCTCGAGGGGAAGCTGCGAGACCTCGGTACTCAGCTGATGTCCGCGACGGATGAAATCCAGATGGTGGCGGCGAATCTGTGCGGCTGTGGTCTCGGCAGTGGCACCTGGAGCCATGTAGATCGCGCGGCCTCCCTGATCGTCGACAAAAATTTCTGCCACCGAAGATGCCGAGCCATCGAGAAGAAGATCGCGCTCGATCCCGAAGCGGTCCATGGTGTCGCGCAGGAACCGTCCGCCCTCGTCATCGGCCTGACGGCCGAAAATCCCGGTGTGCAGGCCCATGGTCGCCGCCCACCCCAGATGATTGAGAACCACACCGCCCACCCGGGACCAAACCGGTCCACTGCTCTCGACGTCCCGAAGGATCCCCTTCTCGTCACTCCCCAGGATGCGGCGCGATCGGTGAACGCGGTCCACGACCATGCTGCCGATACCGACGACGTCGAGGGTTCTCAATCCAGCGCTCCCACCGAGGCGTCGAAATCGCCGCTCGAGACCGACGCCCAAGGAGGTCCGATCCGCTCCCTCGCCATGGCCCGGATTCCCGCGAACGCCCGGTCGAAGCGCTCCGCCTCCGAGCCCAGGAGCTGAGGCGTGCCGGTCGCTACCGCGGCGCTGGTGATGACTCCCATGGAGAGGAGCGCTCGCTTGAAGCAAGCGATGGTCGCGCGACCCTCGGCCTCGGTGCTGTGCGCTTGAAACGCCGCCACCACCTGCTTGACCTCCTCCATGCGCTCTACATCTCCCGCCCGGCACACCTGCCACGCCCGGGCCCATTCCCGGGGCAACGCGTTCGCGGGGCCCGCCACCACGCCGATGGGAAGGCCCCCGCGCGAGCGAACCCGATTCCAGTGCTCGGCGAAAACACCAAACCAACCGGTGTGGGGACGGAACAAGTCGAAGATCAGCATCGCATCGCCCACGTAGATCCCGAACTCGCCTCGTTCCCGAAAGCTCGCCGCGGCCCGGGTGTAGTTCCTGAGCACCCTCCGAGGACCCGATACCTTGATACCCCGGACGAAGTCGAGGCGCGACATCGCCCTCACTTGCCGGGTGCGAACGTGGGGAATCTTCGGATCCACCGCGATCTCTGCGTTGTCGTAGAGATAGATCGGGATCCGGCGCGTCTGCGCATCGAGCAGGTCGGCTACGTCCCCCGTCATGAAACGAACCGGGTCTTCGACGCCCTGGATCGCTAGCGGGGCCAGCACCACAGCATCGGCACCGGCCTGGATGGCGAACTCGAGATTCTCCAGGGTCTCCATGGCCGTGCGGGCCGTCACGCCCGCCCACGCCTCGACCCCGCCGCCTTCACCGGGGCTCAGCCGCAGGTTGACCTTCGCGACTTCCTCGACACAGACCTGGACGACCTGTTGCCGCACCCGGTTCGGAATCCGGTCCCACTCGCCGGTGGTGCCGGCCGCGAAGACGACATCGGCCCCGCAGCCCCCTTGGATCACGTAGCGCACGATTGCGCGCTGATCGGCCTCGATCAGGCCCCCGGCCTCATCGAGCACGGTCACGACCGGTACCGAAAGTCCCCGTTGGGGACGCGTATCCTCGACCGACCTCACGATCCCACCTCGACTGGTACTGTAGATCGGGGACCCAAGGCCGCCACGAAGGGCCGGCGGCGACTCAGACGGTCTCGAAGAAGTAGGTCATCCTGACTTGGAGTGCGGTCGCGAGCTTGTGCAGGGTGGACATGGAGGCGGCGCTCTTGCCCAGCTCGATCTGTGAAATCAGGCTGACCGACAGGCCGGTCCGGTTCGCGAGCTGCTTGAGAGTCAGCCCCGCCGCGGTCCGCTTCTCGCGTAGCCGCGTGCCGACGACCTGATTCAGCCGCGTTTCGAGGTCCACGAGCAGGCCCTTTTCGCGGATGGCAGCCCGAATCACCTCTCGGAGCTCGTCCATCTCCAGCGGCTTCTGGATGTAGTCGAAGGCTTGGTGCTTCAAGGTGCGGACGGCGATCTCGACGGACGGCAGGCTCGTCATCGCGATCACGCAGAGGTCGGAATCGACACTCCGGATCTGCTGAAGCAACTCGACCCTCTCCATCTCGGGAGGAGAGACGTCGAGCAGGACCAGCTGGAAACGCCCCTTCTTGATCTCGGCAACCACCTGGGCGGGGTCGGCCAGGGTCTGCACCTGGTAGCCGTCGTCTGTCAGGAAGTTCTTGAGCTCGGCGGTGCTTCCCTCGTCTCGATCGACCACGAGGACGTTGAGTTGTTGCTTTCCGGTCATGGCCCCTCCGAGAGCACGTAGGCGACCCACCGAAGTTGCCCGAAACTCTCGCGAATCGGCCGGTGGTACCGGGAACCTATTCGGTATTCGTGTCGGATTGCATGAGCGTTGAATTACCGAGAGATGGGAAATTTCCCGAGGCGCCGAGAAGGGTCCTACGGAGTGGGGCTCGGAAGAGCCGTGAGCCATTCGGTCCCGAAGGCCGCCGCCGGGGCGTTGGCCGGCGCCACCCGAATCACTTCCAACCGCGCCGGCGGCTGTCCGGGGACCTCGATCCCGATCCACCGGGGAGCCCGGACCCCCTCGCCGAAATCAGTGCTCGGTCCGAACTGAAAGCGCACCCCGTCCCGGCCGTCGATCCGAACTACCTCGTAGCTTTCGATATCCACCCAGAGCGAGGGCAGCCGGCGCTCCTCCTGGCCGGACCTCGCCGGCCACCGGCCTCCGAACACGTAGCAATCGTGCTCTCCCACTCGACCCAGGACCACGCGATCCGCGTCGATTCCGAAGCTCTCGAGCGCCGCGCGCAGCGTGTCTCCGGAGGTCGCTTGGAGCAGAAACAGGGGGGGGAGAAACGGGCGCGGATCTTTCAGCGGTTTTCCGTTTCGACTGGCGGTGTAGGTGTCGCCCTGCAAGAGATGGCGCTCGACGAAGCCGCGGCGGCTGTGGAGCTCGAGTCGGGCCAGGCCGGTCGGGTGGGTCGCCAGCGTACCCTTCGCCATGGCGTCTCCCTGGCCCAGACGAAGCGAAACCTCGAACCACAGCGGTACGGCTCGGCCGGCGTCGCTGTTGGCCTCGGCAGCCGCATCCGCGAGCTTCATCGGATTGGGGATGACCGCGACCGCCGGCGTCGCCGCGCCCAGTCCGATCAGGTGAGCCAGCGCGATCAGGTGAGCCAGCGCGATCCGGTGAGCGAGTCGGATCAGCGATGCCGCCGGTTGAAAGCGCGTCACGCTATCCCGCCCCCGGGCAGCTCGCGACGAAATTCCGTCCCGCGTAGCGGGCTCGCCCACCGAGCTCCTCCTCGATCCGGAGCAGGCGGTTGTACTTCGCCACACGGTCTGAACGCGAGAGCGAGCCGGTCTTGATCTGGCCACAGCCGGTTCCGACCGCCAGGTCGGCAATCGTGACGTCCTCGGTCTCACCGGAGCGATGGGAGATCACCGCGGAAAATCCCGCCTCTCGGGCAATGCGCATGGCCTCCAACGTCTCGGTCAACGTCCCGATCTGGTTGACTTTGATCAGGATCGAATTGGCCACCCCGGCCTCGACTCCGCGCCGCAGGATGGCCGGGTTGGTCACGAACAGGTCATCGCCGACCAGCTGAATTCGGTCGCCCAGTCTTCGGGTCAACTCCTTCCAGCCGTCCCAGTCCGACTCGTCCAGGCCGTCCTCGATCGACAGGATCGGGTAGCGCGTGACCCAGTCTTCCCAGTAATCGATCATCTCGCTGCACCCCATCCGCGCGCCCTCGCCCTCGAGGACGTATCGGCCGTCCTTGAAGAACTCACTCGCGGCGGGGTCGAGGGCAATCGCGATGTCCTCTCCGGGTCGATACCCACTCTGCTCGATCGCCGTCAGTACCAGCTCGATGGCCTCGCGGTTGCTCTTCAAGTCGGGGGCGAAGCCGCCCTCATCCCCCACCGCGGTCGAATAGCCGCGATCCGTGAGCACTCGCTTCAGGCGATGAAAGACTTCGGCTCCCCAACGCAGGGCCTCCGCAAACGTTGGCGCGCCCACCGGGAAGATCATGAATTCCTGACAGTCCACAGTGTTGTCCGCGTGGACGCCGCCGTTGATGACGTTCATCATGGGCGCCGGAAGCAGTCGCGCATCGTCGCCGCCCAGGAGTCGATAGAGGGGAATCCCCCGGGCCGACGCCGCGGCTTTGACGGCGGCGAGAGACACTCCGAGTATGGCGTTGGCACCCAGTCGCGACTTCGTTTCGGTGCCGTCGAGTTCGATCATGATCCGATCGAGGGCGGCTTGCTCTTCGAGTCCTCCGAGAGGGTGGCCGGCGACGGCCCGGGCAAGGTCGCCCTGGGCATGCTCGACCGCCCGCAGGACGCCCTTGCCACCGTAACGCCGGGTGTCGCCGTCGCGCAGCTCGCGCGCCTCGCGGGACCCCGTCGACGCACCCGACGGAATCGCGGCTCGTCCCCAGGCCCCGGTCGTGGTGGTGACGTCCACCTCGATCGTCGGGTTCCCCCGTGAATCGAGTATCTGCCGCGCTCGCACATGTTCGATCTCGGTGCCCACCGGAATCTCCTCTCGCACCCCCAGTCGCACTCCCCGCGAGACTCTCGATGAGACATCGACTGGGCCGGAAACCTAGCCCGCGGGGGCGCGGGGAACCACGACCGGAGCCCCGTCCGACGCCGTCAGCAGCTCGGTATCGATTCCGAAGGTGGCTCGGAGGTTCTCCCGGGTGAGCACCTCGGTGGGGGTTCCCGTGGCGACGAGTCTCCCGCGCGCGAGCAGGGCGATGCGGTCGCAGCTACGCGCCGCGAGGGTCAGATCGTGGGAGACCACCAGCGCGCTGCGGCCCGAGCGGACGAACTCTCGAACCCGATCGAGAACGATGACGCCGTGGCGCAGATCCAGGTTCGCGGTCGGTTCGTCGAGCAGCAGAATCCGAGCGTCCTGGGCCAGCGCCCGTGCCACCAGGACGAGCTTGCGTTCGCCGCCCGAGAGCTCGAGGATCGAGCGCTCGGCCAGGGCTTCGATTCCCAGCCGGGCCATCGCCTCGCGAGCGATCTTCACGTCCTCGGCCGTTTCGAAGCCCAGCGGGCCCAGATGCGGCGATCGGCCCATGAGTACCATTTCGCCGACGCGAAACGGGAACGCGATCGGCGCGTCCTGGGGAACTACCGCCAGCTCTCGCGCCAACTCTCGCCG
The DNA here is from genome assembly GCA_022571825.1 of Myxococcales bacterium. Classification (GTDB taxonomy): domain Bacteria; phylum Myxococcota_A; class UBA9160; order UBA9160; family SMWR01; genus JACZXC01. The sequence continues at coordinate 5,867 of JACZXC010000031.1, forward strand.
CGAGAAGTCGGAGGCGGACCGACCAGCGACGCGCATGCGGCCGGTGCTGGCCGTCAGCACTCGGGACGCAACGCGCAGCAGTGTGGTCTTGCCCGAACCGTTGGGGCCCGCCAAGGCCAGCATCTCGCCGCGCGCCAGCTCGAGACTCACGCTGTGCAGAATCTCGCGATCGCCGAAGCGCACGCCGATCTTCTCGAAGGCCAGGGCCGGATCCGATCCCCCCGTTCGCATGGCGGCCGCGCTCACTGGGCGAAAGCCCGCCGCTGGTGGCGGCGCAAGAGGTAGAGGAACAACGGACCTCCGACCACCGCCGTTACCGCGCCCACTGGCAATTCCCGACCCAGCAGCAAGGTGCGCGCCACCGTGTCGCACACGACGAGAAAGGCCGCACCCGCGAAACCCGCTGCGGGAATCAATAGCCGGTGGTCGGAGCCCAACAGCAGCCGCAGCAGATGGGGAATAATCAGTCCCACGAAGCCGATGAGTCCCGACACCGAGACCGCGGCGCCCACCATCAGCGACGTCGCGACCAATAGAATTCGCCGGTGCCGCTCCACCTCGACTCCCAGCTGCTTCGCGGATTCTTCCCCGAGCGTCAACAGGTTCAGGCTTCTCGCCAGGGGAACCGCACAGGCGAGGCCGATCCCGAGGAACAGAGCAACCCAGCCGGCCATGTCCGCGCGGCTGGCGGAAAGGCTCCCGATCAACCACATGAAGATCCGGGCGCCTTCCATCAGACCCGCGAGCGAGGCCAGGAAGACAATGGCCGCCGACGCGAACGCGTTGAAGACGACCCCGGTCAGCAGCAGATGGGTGGCCGAGACGCGGCCCCGGAACCCGGCGGCAACGTAGAGCAGGACGGTGGCGCACAGGGATCCCGCGAAGGCCGCCGGGGGGACGGCGGCGTAGCCGAGGCCCACGGAAGCTCCCAGACTCAGAACCAGGATGGCGCCGAGCGCCGCACCCCCGGATACGCCGAGCACGAAGGGGTCGGCCAGCGGATTGCGCAGCAGTGCCTGGAACAGCACACCGGCGATGGCCAGCGAGGCACCCACGAGCATCCCCAGCTGCACTCTCGGCAGGCGCACGCGCAGTACGATGTCGGCGACTGCGCCGCCGGGCTCGGCACCGCGCAACGCGCCGACGACATCGCTCGGAGTCAGGGCGCTGGGCCCCACAATCAGGGCCGCGAAACCCACCAGAAGCAGCACGAGCAACAGGGTGAAGAGCACCCCGGCAACTCGCCGACGCGTCAGCGCAATCACGGTGCCACCGAAGGCTCGCGCCCGCCATCGATAGCCGCCAGAACGCCGGGGCCGTGGAGCGCCTCAGCCAGGCTTCGCAGCGATCGGTCCAGATACGGTCCGGGGCGCAACACCACCGGCGAAATCGCAATGGCGCGCCGGTCGACCACGGCGGGAAGCGACGGCCAACGCGACCAGTACCGCAGCGGATCCTCCGGGTCGTCGGTCGCGTCGAGAATCACTTGCGGCGCGGCGGCGATGAGCCATTCGATGGCAGCCCGAGGATAGGGATCGGAAAAGACCGCAGCCACGTTCTCGCCGCCGGCCGCGCGCAGCATCTCGTCGAGGAAGCTGCCCCGTCCCACGATGAACAGCGGGTCTCGATCGAGGACCAACACCGACCGCACCCGGGGGTACGGGGCGGTGGCCTTCTCGACCGCTCGCCAGGCCCGGCGGATTCTCGCGACGAGCTTCCGGGCGGCGTCGGCGCGGCCGACGCGCTTCCCCAAGATCTTGATGGAGTTCAGCAGGTCCTCGACGCGAATATTGGGAAGCTCGAGCACGGCGATCTCGAGCCTCCGAAGACGGTCGGCCAGATCGCGCTGCTGCGCGCCGGGAACCATCACCACCAGCTCGGGCTCCAGGGCCACCACCCCCTCCAGACTCGGGTTGAACAACCCGCCGACCCTGGGAAGCGATCGGACTTCAGGTTGCTCCTGAGCCGAGTAGTCGTCTACCCCCACCAGGACGGAGACCGCGTCCATGGCAATCAGCATCTCGGTGAGAGAAGGATTCAGGGACACCACTCGCACCGCGACCAACGGCTCCCCCGCTCCGGCGTTCGACCCGGCTCCAGCTTGGGCGAGGGCCGGATCGGACCCGGCCAGACCGAACGCGGCGAGGGCCAAGCCCAGTAGGAAGCAGGGGTGCAGACTCGGGTGCAGGAAACGCATCCCCCAAGTGGTATTTCGCCCCACGCGCGAGCGCCAGCGGCTCCGGGCCGGACACATTTCGGGCGAGAGGGGGCCGGCGGCTGCCGGCCCCCGAGGACTACCGACTCTTCGCGGTGGTCCTACCGCTGACGGTCAGGTGAGAACGCAGGCGATCGAGCCTCGCCTTCCCGATTCCCTTCACCAGCAGCAGGTCGTTCACCGACTTGAAGCCGCCCCGCTCTTTGCGCAGGGCGATGACCGCCCGAGCGCGCGCTTCACCGATCCCCGGAAGCAGCTGGAGCTCCTCGACCGTGGCGGTGTTCAGGTTGACGACTCCCGTCAGGGCCGCGTGATCGTCTCCAAGGCTGGGGAAAGCGGCGAGGGCAACGCCCGCCGCCATCAGCACGGGCACCAGCGCCCGCGCCAGGCGCGTTCCGTTCGACATGTTGTGATCTCTCCTGGGACCGACCGGGGCGAGATGAAGCGCGGGGGCAACTAGTGTTCGCGACCCGCGGCGAAGTGTGCTGCTGCGATCAAGTCGCACTTGACGCGGCCATCGGGGAAGGCCGCGATCGCCGCGATCGCCCGGTTCACGTGCGATTCGGCCCGGCGAATCGTGTCGGCGACCCCGCGATGACGTTCGACCAGCTCGAGGACGGGTCCGAGGTCGAGATCGGGAGCCTCCCCTTCGGTCTCGACGATTCGCGCCGCGCTCTTGAGCACCGCACCAATCAGTTCACGCTCGGCGGGTGCGCAGCGCTTGAGGGTCAGAAGCAACGGGAGCGTAACCTTCCCCTCGCGGATGTCGCCGTGGGGCGGCTTCCCCAGCTGTTCTTCGCCAGCGACATAGTCGAGGGCGTCGTCGCGAAGCTGGAATGCCAGACCCAGCTCTTGTCCGAACTCGGCCAGCTTGCGGCGCTCGGCCCGGGTTACCCCGCCGAGAATCGATCCGGCTTCGCATGCCGAAGCCAACAGGGCCGCGCTCTTGTACGCGATGACGGAGAAGTAGTAAGCCTCGGTCACCCCGATATCGAAGCTCCCCGCGAGCTGGAGCAACTCGCCCTCGGCCATGCAACCAATGGTGTTGGCGAAGACCCAGAGAATGTCCTGATCCCCGTCCTCTACGATCATCGACGAGGCGCGCGCGTAGAAGAAGTCGCCCGCCAGCACCGCGCGGCGGTTCCCCCAGATCGCATTCGCCGAGGGACGGCCGCGGCGAAGCGCGGAAAAATCGACGACGTCGTCGTGGAGCAAGGTCGCCGTGTGCAACAGCTCGACCGCCGCTGCCACCTGAATGCAGCGCGGACCCGTGTAGCCGCAGATCTCGGCCGCCCAGATCAGCAGGGCGGGACGCAGGCGTTTTCCGCCCGAGCCCAGTACCTGCGCGCCCAGCTGCGGCAGCGGAGCCGTCGCAGCCGTCAGCTGCTCGCGCATGGAGCGCTCGATCAGCTTGAGTCGGGGTTGAATCCGTTGGACGGCGTCGACGAAGCGGCTCGACGCGGTGGAGGACTGCGCCATCGATGAGCACGCTAGCGGTCGCACCCCAGACTGTCAAAGGAAGTCAGCATAAAAACCATTGTGAAACCATGTGGTTAACGGTTGTTCACGCGACTGTTAACCGGCGGACCGCAACCACTCCACGGCGGTCCCCACGTGGTCGACCTCGATCACCTCGGCCTCGGCCGGGAGCGCCACGTCGGTGCCGGCGGGTACCAGCACCCGGCGGAATCCCAGGCGCGCCGCTTCGCGAATCCGCAGATCTACCCGTCCGATCCGGCGCACCTCGCCGCCGAGACCAATCTCGCCGCAGGCCGCCACGTCCGCCGGGACCGACACGTCGAGAAGACTCGATGCCAGGGCCAAGGCGACGGGCAGGTCCCCGCTGGTTTCGGTGACACGGACCCCACCCGCCACGTTCACGTAGACGTCGCGTCCGACGAGGTCGACACCCCCGCGTCGGTCGAGCACCGCCAGCAGCAGTGCAAGCCTGCCATCGTCGAATCCCAGACTCGTCCGACGGGCTGTGCCGTAGCCGGCCGGTGCCACCAGTGCCTGGATCTCGACCAGCATGGGACGGGATCCCTCGACCATCGGCGCGATGCAGGAACCCGGAGCTCCCGTGCGTCGCTCGGAGAGGAACAGCTCGCTCGGATTGGCGACACCCTCGAGCCCCGCATCGGTCATCGTGAATACCCCGACCTCGCGGGTTGAGCCGAACCGGTTCTTCGTCGCCCGCAGCAATCGGAAGGCGTGAGTCCGATCGCCCTCCAAGCTGAGCACCACGTCCACCAGGTGCTCGAGAACCCGCGGGCCCGCCAGCACTCCCTCCTTGGTGACGTGACCGATCAACACCAGTGCGGTCGCGTCGGCCTTGGCCGTGGCGGCCAGCAACGCCGCGCACTCCCGCACCTGCGCCACCGAACCCGGCGCGGACTCGACTCGATCGGTCGACAGAGTCTGGATCGAATCGACCAGGACGACCACAGGATTTTGCTCGCGCCAGACCTCCGCCAGGGCTTCAACCCGAGTCTCGGCAATGACGGCCACCTCTTTCGGCACTTCGGGCAAGCGGTCCGCTCGCAGCCGCAGCTGCTCGGGACTTTCCTCCCCGGTTACGTAGAGGACGCCGCCGGATCCGCCTACCCCGGCGGCCAGCTGAAGGGCGAGGGTCGACTTTCCGATTCCCGGCTCGCCGGCCAACAAAACCACCGAGCCCGGTACGATCCCGCCACCCAGCACCCGGTCCAGCTCAGGCACCCCGGTGGCGAGGCGCAGTGCCGAGGACGCCTCGATTTCCCGCAAGGAGCGCGCCTTCGCCATCACGGGTGAGGACGACGGCGGGTACAGGCTGCGCCGCGGAGCAGACCCCAGTGATGGGCGCCCCGTCGCCTCCTCGACCAGGGTCGACCAGGATCCGCATTCGGGACAGCGACCCAGCCAACGAGGCTGCTGCGCCCCGCACTCGGTGCAGGCAAAGACGGATCTCTCGCGCCCCATCGCCTGCATTCTACCCGGATCCCCGGGGGCCTCGGTATGGGATCGAGTGTGAACTGGCCACCCTCGTCGGGAGTCGTCGTGAGGCGCTCTCCGTCAACCGGCGCCATCATTCTGGTTGACAGCCAACACCGACGCTCTCTAGGCTCGCTCTCCAGCTTGGCGGGACCCACCTCGGTTCACCGCGCGGGGTCTGCGGCCCGGCTCCAGGGGGTTGTACCATGTCCAGCATCTATACCCGGCTCGCCCAGCGCTCCCTCCGAGACGAGCCCCCCGGACAAGAGGATGCCCTCTGGATCCTCGACGGCGCGGACGTGGAACTGTTGCCGCTTCTGCAAGCGGCCTCCGAGCCGCGGCAGCGTCACTTCGGCCGCAAGGTCATGATTCACATTCTCAACAACGTGCAAAGCGGACTGTGTCCGGAAGACTGCGGCTACTGTTCCCAGTCCCGCGATTCGACCGCCGCGATCGAAAAGTACCCGCTGAAGAGCGACGCGGACATCCTGGCCGAGGCCGAGCGCGCGGCGCGCGCCGGCGCCTCGCGCTACTGCATGGTGCTTTCGGGCCGAGGTCCGAGCCTCGAGCGAACCCGCCGCCTGGCCGGCATCATTCGCCGGATCAAAGAGCGCACACCGATCGAGGTATGTCTTTCCGTGGGCATACTCGGCGAGGAGCATGCGCGCATCCTTGCCGAAGCCGGCCTCGATCGACTCAACCACAATCTCAACACCAGTGAAGATCACTACAACAAGATCTGCACTACCCACACCTACGCCGACCGCATCCGCACCCTGGTGGCGGCGAAGAAGTGCGGTCTCGAGCCCTGCAGCGGCGTGATCGTGGGCATGGGCGAATCCAGCCGCGACCTGGTGGCGGTGGCCTTTCAGTTGCGCGAGCTGGAGGTGCCTTCGATTCCAGTGAACTTCCTGATTCCCATCGAAGGCAACCCAGTCGTCGACGACGGGACTCTCACCCCGGAGCGTTGCCTGCGCGCCCTGGCACTGATGCGGCTGATCAATCCACGCGCGGAGATCCGAATCGCCGGCGGACGGGAAGGCCATCTCCGCGCGATGGGTCCGTTGGCCCTGTGGCCGGCGAACTCGCTCTTCGTCGAGGGTTATCTCACGACCCGGGGCGACGCGGTCGCTGCGACCTATCGAATGATCGAAGACGCGGGCTTCGAGATCGAGGGCAACGCTCGGTACAGCAAGCGAGCCGAAGCCTCGACGGGCTCCTTCCGACTCTCGGGCGCCGAAGACGCGATCCTGAAATGAATCTGCATCGGCGAGCCGCGGAGACCCTCGGCCGGATCCGCGAGGGCGGTACCTACCGCCGCATGCGCGTGCTCGGCGGTGCCCAGGCGACACGCATGCACGTCGACGGCCGCGAGGTGCTTCTCTTCTCCGGAAGCAACAGCCTGGATCTGGCTCACCACCCCGAGGTGGTCGAGGCCGCCGCCCGGGCCGCGCGAGACCACGGCTGTGCCGCGGGCGGATCGCGACTGATCACAGGAAACCTCGACCTGCACGAAGAACTGGAACAGGACCTCGCCAAGTTCATGGGAGCCGAGGCGTGCCTGACCTTCAGCAGCGGCTACATGGCAAACGTCGGCGTTATCCCGGCACTGGCCGGACGCGGGGACGTGGTGATCTCCGACGCGCTGACCCACGCCTCTATCATCGACGGCTGTCGTCTTTCCCGCGCCGACGTCCGCGTCTTTCCCCACGGCGACATGGACGCCCTGGAATCGACGCTGCGAGAGGTCGCTTCGACGCGCCGCCTCGTGCTGCTGGCGATCGATGGCATCTACAGCATGGACGGCGACGTCGCGCCGCTGGAGACCATGGTCGCCCTGGCCAAGAGCTGGGGGGCCGAGTGACTTCTCGACGCCGCGCACGGCACCGC
>JACZXC010000375.1 GCA_022571825.1 Myxococcales bacterium
AGCGAAGAAGGAAGCCGCGACCACGATCGCTGGCAGGCGGCGCGCCGTGCCACGCTCGAGAGCGGGTCGAAGCCCGCGCTGGTCGTGAGTTCGGTGGGGGACTTGGCGAAGTCAGCGGAAGCCCGGGAAGACGACGAGGTCGACGTGGAAGAGGTTTCCCTCGACCGCGGGGGGCGACCGGGGGGACGGCGCTTCGGAATCCTCGTGCACAGGGTGCTCGAAACTGTGGATCTCGATGCGGACGAGCCCGCCGTCTGGGCGGCGTCCCGGGCCGCGGGCCGTCTCGAGGGCGCCTCGGAGGCCGAGGTCGAAGCCGCCGCGGTAGCGGTGCGCGCGGCACTGGACCATCCCCTGCTGCGACGCGCCGCGCTCAGCCAGGCGGTTGGAGGACTGCGCCGCGAAACGCCGGTGCTCTTGCGCCTCGACGACGGCAGTCTCGCCGAAGGTGTCGTCGACCTGGCTTTCCGGGAGGAGAACGGCGGCCGGCCCCATTGGACCGTCGTCGACTTCAAGACCGATCGCGAACTCGGCGACAACCGCGACCGCTACGCGGCCCAGGTGCGCCTCTACGTCGAGGCCATTTCCAAGGCGACCGCCGAGCCCGCCCGGGGTGTGCTGCTGGTGGTGTAGAAGGGCATGCGCCCGCTTTTTTACTTTGATAGCGGGGCGAATTCCTGGGCGGCCAGGTCGAGTATGTAGGCCTGGACGGCGGACACCTCGGCGGCGGTCAGGCGTCCGGCGAAGGACGGCATGGCCTGTCCTTCCCGCGCTCCCTGTAGCACGATCACCGCAAAGTTCTCGTGCACCTCGCGGGTCGAGTGGCGGAGGTCGGGCAGCACGCCGGGGGCGACGGCACCCGCACCGTGACACACCATGCAGTTCTTCGAGAACAGCGCTTCACCCAGGGCGATCATCTCGTTCGATGCGTCCACCCGGAGCGGCGCCTCGTCCGCCGGGCGCGTGGGGCGCGGGGGCGGTGGGTCGGGAAGGGCCGCCGTGCCGTCGAGTCGGAAGACGAGCAGTTGGCCGCCCCGCCCGACGCCCAGCGACGCCCCGGCGTCGCCTCCCACCAGGGCAAAGGCACCGCCCCAACCCGCCATGATGGCTACGTACTGGATGCCGCCGATGGCGTAGGTGACCGGGGCCGCGATCACGCCGGTACCCGCGGGGGAATCCCATAGCGGCATCCCGCTGTCGGCGCGGTACGCGGCGAAGCGGCCGCTCGACGTTCCCTGGAAGACGAGGTTCCCGGCGGTGGTGAGGGTACCGCCGTTCCAGGCGCTGGCGTGCTCGACGCGCCAGGCCTCCCGGCGTTTCCGAGGATCCCACGCGAGCAGGTGACCGCTCACGAGTTCGCGGGGCAACTCCACCGTCAGGGTCATGTCGACGGCGGTGTTCCATTCACCCGGTCGGTATCGCCAGTCCGGATCCATTCCGAACACGGCGGGGATTTCCTGGGCGGGGATGTAGACGAGCCCGGTCTTCGGATTGAAGGACATCGGCTGCCAGTTGTGACCGCCCAGGGTCGAAGGGTAGATGGTCCGGCTCTCCCGTCGGTAGTCGGCCTCGGGGTTCGGGATCGGCCGTCCGGTCTGCGGGTCGAGCCCCTTTGCCCAGGTGACCTCGACGTAAGCGTCGCCGGAGAGAAACTCGCCGGTCTCGCGGTCGAGGACGTAGAAGAATCCGTTCTTGGGAGCCTGCATCAGCACCTTGCGGATGGCACCGTCGATCTCGAGGTCTGCCAGGATCATGTGCTGCGTCGCGGTGTAGTCGAAGGCATCACCAGGCGTCGTCTGGAAGTGCCAGACGAGCTCTCCGCTATCGGGACGCAGGGCCAGGATCGAGGCGAGGTAGAGGTTGTCGCCGCCGCCGGGGCTGCGCACGAACTTGTTCCACGGCGAGCCGTTGCCGGTTCCGACATACAGCAGATCGAGCTCGGGGTCGTAGGCCAGCGAATCCCAGACGGTTCCGCCGCCCCCGACCTTCCACCATTCGCCCCCCTTCCAGGTCTCGGCGGCGCGCTCGAGGGCCGGCGATTCGAATCGATGCGCGGGGTCGCCGGGCACGGTGTAGAACCGCCAGGCGAGCTTGCCCGACCGCGCATCGTAGGCCGACACGTACCCGCGCACGCCGTACTCGGCACCGCCATTGCCGATGATCACCTTGCCCTTCACCACACGCGGCGCACCGGTAATCGTGTAGGGACGCTCGGGATCGGTGGTCTGCACCTCCCACACAAGCTCGCCGGTGGCGGCGTCGAGGGCCGCGAGGCGCCCGTCGAGAACGCCCACGTAGACCCGGCCGCCATAAACCGCCACGCCGCGGTTCACCACGTCGCAGCAGGCAAGCGCCCCTACGCTGGCTGCGACCTCGGGATTCCAGGTCCAGCGCAGGCTTCCGGTGCGGGCGTCCAGCGCATATACCTTGCTCCAGGAGCCGGTGGTGTAGAGCATGCCATCGACGATGATCGGGGTGGCCTCGAGTCCCCGACGCGTTCCCGTGTCGAAGCTCCACGCCAGCCCGAGTCGGGCCACGTTCTCCGCGTTCACCCGATCGAGCCGGCTGTAGCGCTGCTCGGCGTAGCCTCCGCCGTGGGTGAGCCAGTTCGCGGGCTCGTCCGCCGCCGCTCGGAGACGCGCGTCGTCGACGGCGCCCACCGGGGTGGCGAGCGGCTGCTGCGGTTTTCCGCCGCCGCACGCGATCACGGCGAGCCCCAGCAGCACCGCCAGGGCCCGCGCCGGATGGTTCCTCGGCCCTTGAACCTTCACAGCGCTCCCCCCTCGGAGTCGACGGGTCCGGATCCTATCACCGAAGAGTACGCGACCGAAGTGCTCGCGGAGTGGAGGTTTCTCTAGAATGGGCGAGTGGACACGAGGGGTCTCCGTCGTCGCGCGCGGAGGGCCGAGTGCCTTCTGCTTCTGCTCCCTTCGGTCTTGTTCCTGGGGCTCTATTCGCGCTCCCTGAACTACGACTTCGTGTGGACCGACCGGGGCGAAATCCGGGACGGCTTGATCATTCTTCCACCGGATCGGATCGCGGATGCTTTCCAGCTTCCCATGCTGTCGGGTCTGCGGAGCCGGATGCCCGGGGCGCGCATTCCCTTCCAATATCGACCGCTTCAGGTGGTTGCGGTGAGCTGGATCGACTATCAGCTGGGGAGGGAGCCGCGAAACTTCCGCGCTCTCAACCTGGCGCTGGGGGCCGCGACCGCGCTTCTGGTCTCCTGGCTGGCGTGGCTTCTGCTGCGCCATCGGGGGGCTGGGATCCTCGCGGGCGCCATCTTCGCAGCGCACCCGGCCAACCTCGAAAACTATGTCTGGATCGCGGGGCTCTCCCAGGCCCTTGCGGCATTCTTCATTGCGGCGTCTCTTCTGCTCGGGGTCGCGTTTCTCGGCGGTCGCACCTCCGCCCGCTCGTCCGTCGCCGCGATGGCTTCCATCTCCGCAAGACCGGAATAG
>JACZXC010000376.1 GCA_022571825.1 Myxococcales bacterium
CCCCCCAGGCCTACCGCGAACCGCCCCTCGTCGCCGCGGAGCACGCCGGAGCGCGGGGGGCCCTGGAGAGCTACTACGCCTATACCGACGCGCTGATCGGGCGACTGCTCGAGAGCTATGGGCCCGACGATCTGGTTCTGGTGATCTCCGACCACAGCTTCGAAGCCGATGAAGAGGAAGCCCTGATCACCGGGAACCACCACAGCCCGGCCACCGAGTTGGGCGTGATTTTCGCGCGCGGGCGCGGGATCGAGCCGGGGGCCGAGGTGGGCGGTGTGACGGTGCGGGACATCACGCCGACGATTTTGGCCTGGTTGGGTTTGCCGGTGGCCAGGGACATGGACGGCCGCGTCGCCGGGTTTCTCGACGTCGACCGGCCGCGATCGATCGCGAGCTACGACGGGGAGCCGATCCGACGGCTCACGACTGCGGACTCGGGAGCCGAAGACGCGATCCTCCAGGAGCTGCGGGCGTTGGGCTACGTGGAGTGATCGCGGCGCGCGATCGCGGGAGAGGGGGGATTCCACCCACCTGGGCACCTTCGTTGCTCGACACTGCCCGGGGCACGTGGTATCGATGAGTGGCTTCGCGTGGTTGCGGCCCGACTCGTTTGCCCTCTTGGCTGCAAGCGCGCGGGGGTCGCGCGGCCCTTCTGGACCCCTTTCGGTTCGCGAAGCGCGAGCGAGATCGAGCGGGCGCCAGCCCCCTTTATCCGCCAGCTAGACGCCCAGTGTTGGAGACGCCTTGGCGTGTCCTGAGTGTGGGAGCTCTGTGGCTCTCGAGTGGAGGTCGATTCGAAGACGATGGACAAGATCCGGATCGCCATTGTGGGGATTGGCAACTGTGCCAGCTCCTTGGTTCAGGGAATCGAGTACTACCGGGGCAAGGCGTCCCACGACGCCATTGGGCTGATGCACTGGGAGATTGGCGGCTACCGGCCCCAGGACATCGAAGTGGTCGCGGCCTTCGACATCGATGTGCGCAAGGTGGGCAAGGACGTCTCCGAGGCGATTTTCGAGCCTCCCAACTGTACGACCGTTTTCTGTGGGGACCTTCCCAAGGTGGGGGTGCCGGTGCGGATGGGCTGCATTTTGGATGGCGTTGCGGACCACATGAAGGATTACCCCGAGTCGCGCACGTTCTTGCCCTCCGACGAATGGGAGGCGACGCGGGAGGGGATGGTTCTTGCGCTTCGCCAGTCCGGTACCGAGGTTCTGCTCAACTACCTGCCTGTGGGCTCTGAGCGGGCGGCTCGTTTTTACGCCGAGTGTGCGCTTGAGGCCGAGGTGTCTCTGGTGAACTGCATGCCCGTATTCATCGCCAGCGATCCGGAGTTTGCTGGGCGTTTCGAGCGGCGCGGCATTCCGATCATTGGCGACGACATCAAGGCGCAGCTGGGTGCGACCATCACCCACCGGATGCTCACGGATCTCTTCCGCAAGCGCGGGGTCAAGCTCGAGCGCACCTATCAGCTCAATACGGGTGGCAACACCGATTTTCTCAACATGCTCAATCGCAGTCGGCTGGCTTCCAAGAAGGAGTCCAAGACCGAGGCGGTGCAGTCTGTCGCCGGGGAGCGGATCCCGGACGAGAACATTCACGTGGGGCCGAGTGACTACGTGGCCTGGCAGAATGACAACAAGGTCTGCTTCCTGCGCATGGAGGGGACGCTTTTTGGTGGCGTTGCGATGAACCTCGAGCTGCGTCTTTCGGTGGAGGACTCTCCGAATTCGGCGGGCGTGTCGATCGATGCGATTCGCTGCGCGAAGCTCGCCCGGAAGCGCGGTCAGGGTGGCGTGATTCGGTCCGCTTCGGCGTACTTCATGAAGCACCCACCGGTGCAGTTCACGGATCCCGAGGCTTACGAGATGCTGGAGGCGTTCATCGCCGGTGAGCGAACCGAGTGATGCACCGAGGGGCCTGATCCTCGCCGCGGGGCGCGGTAGCCGGCTGGCGAGCTGGGGCGTGCCGAAGCCGCGGGTTCGCCTGCTCGGGGTTCCGCTGATCGAGCGCGTGCTCCTGATAGCGCAGCGAGCCGGGCTTTCCGAATTCACCGTCGTCACCGGCTACGACGGCCCGGAGCTTCGGAAGTTTCTGGACGAGCTCGCCGTGCGACGCGGCCTCTGCCTCGACACGATCGTCAACGAGGAGTGGAAGACGGCCGGAAACGGGCGGTCGGTCCTCGCGGCCAGGGACCTCCTGACCGAGCCCTTCGTGTTGCTGATGGCCGATCACCTGGTCGAGGCGAGCCTGCTGGTGGGGCTCCAGTCCGAGCCGCTCGATGAGGGCACCGTGCGGCTCGCCGTCGATCGCGACCTCCGAAATCCACTCGTGGATCTCGGCGACGTGACGAAGGTCGCGACGCAGGATGGCGAGCTGCGGCGGATCGGAAAACGGCTCTCGCGCTACGACGCCTTCGACACCGGGTGTTTTTTCTGCTCCCCGGCGCTCTTCCCGGCCCTCGAGCGGGCGGCCGCCGAGCGCGGCGACACGACGCTCTCCGGCGGCATCCAGCTCTTGGCGGAGGAGGGAAAGGTCCGAACGCACGACATCGGGGACGCGTTCTGGATCGACGTGGATGATGCGCGCGCGGTGAAACGCGCCGAGAAGCTGCTCCTCGACCGCCTTCCGAAGACCACCGATGGGCCCGTGGCGCGGCACCTCAACCGGCCGCTCTCGAAGCGCCTCTCTCGCCACCTGGTTCGCAGCTCTATCACGCCCAACCAGATCTCGCTCTTCTGTTTCGGTGTCTCGGCGCTGGCCGCGGGGCTCTTCGCGATGGGTGGACACCTGTTGCTGGCCCTGGGAGCGGTTCTGGCCCAGTTCGCTTCGGTGATCGACGGATGCGATGGCGAGGTGGCGCGGCTCAAGTTCCGCGAAAGCTCCTTCGGCGGCTGGTTCGACGCTGTGCTGGATCGCTACGCCGATGCGATCCTTCTCTTCGGTCTGACCTGGCACGCGTTCGTCGCGCGCAACGCCTCGATCGTCCTCGTCGTGGGCTTCCTTGCGATCATCGGATCCTTCATGAACAGCTACACGGCGGACAAGTACGACCGCCTGATGCAGGCCCGCTTTGAGCAGGGCAGGGGCATCCGAATTGGACGCGACGTACGCGTGCTGATGATCTCCCTGGGCGCGCTTCTCAACCTGCCGTTTCTGACCCTCTCGCTCATCGCCGGCCTCATGAACGTCGAGACTGTCCGGCGGGTCGTCGTCGCCCGAGACCATGCCTGACCCCGCGCGCGAAACCCAGAGGTCGGATCGAGAATGAAGCCGAGAGAGCGTTGCCCTAACGACAATCACGGGCGCTCGGTCGTGACGGTGCGTTTTTGTCCGAACTGCGGGGAGATCGTGAACGGAAAGATCCCGATCGGAATCTGCAGCGAGGAACAACATTCGAGGCGGCGCCGCGCGCAGAGTGCCTACTGTACGGACTGTGGCCGGGGACTC
>JACZXC010000377.1 GCA_022571825.1 Myxococcales bacterium
TATCGCGAACAAAGCTCGCTGCCGTCGGAAAGGAAGGTCGTCCAGGTATGGCTGTCGGGATCGAACTCGATGCGTGTGACGCTCGATCGGTAGCGGATGTGCTCGTCGACCCCGTATTTTTTGGAACAATGCCGCAGGTAAGACTGGATTTCCGCGCCGGGAGCGTAGGTTCGCGACCAGGCGCGATCCATCTCAAACGAATAGCAGTAGGCGATGCTCGGGATATCGACGGCGACGCCGGGGTAGGTGTTGTCACGCCAGGTGCCGCCGAGATCCTCCTTTTCTTCAAGCACGACGAATGACTCGAAGCCGTTCTTCCCGAGCTCGATTGCGGCGCCGATGCCGCTTACGCCGGCGCCGACGATCACGGTTTCATGATCCAGACGGGCGAGGGGCGCGGACATTGTGGGTTCTGCAGGGGATATCGCTGCCACGGCTCGGGAGGGTAATTGGCGGGGCCGGGTTCTTCAGGAATGGTGTGCAACGCGATCTTGAACTGCATCCATCTTGCTAAGGCTCAAACCGGGGCGGTGTCCTGCAAGACGAGCGTGCTGCGGCCGCGGACCAGGAAGGAGTCGATGATGGCGGGAACGTCGTCTCGGCGTTTCAGGCGGCCCAAATGGGGCAAGATCGCCTCAAAGGCCAGCCGGGCCTGCAGGCGCGCCAGGGCGGAGCCGAGACAGAAATGCAGGCCGAAGCCGAAACCGAAATGGCCCGTGGTGTCTCTCAGGATATTGAACCGGTCGCCCTCGGGGAACTTTCGATCGTCGCGGTTCGCGCAGGCGAGCATGGGAGCGACATAGGCGCCCTTCGGAATGGGGACGCCAGCGATCTGGGTATCGCGGGTCGCTCGGCGGAACACGATCTGGATGGGGGGATCGAAGCGCAGTGACTCCTCGATGAAGCCGTCCATTCGGGAAGCATCCTCCAGCAGCAGCGCCAGCTGGTCGGGATGATCGTAGAGTGCATTGATGCCGTTGCCGATCAAGTTGGTCGTGGTCTCGTTTCCGGCGACCAGCAGCAACACGACGAATTGGATCGCCTCGGCATCGGCCAGGGCATGGCCCTTGTCAGGATCGACGAGCAGACTGATCAGGTCCTCCCCCGGCGTCGCGCGGCGTTCGCGAATCGTCTCGCCCAGAAACAGCATCAGCTCCGCCATCGAATCGAGTATGCCCAGCTCCACGGGGTTGTGGCGTCCGGGGCCCGAGATGCCCGAGATGATCGAATCGCTCCAGCGCTTGAAGTCGCTCCTACGGCTCTTCTCGACTCCCAGGAGCTGCATGATCACGCGGGTCGGGAGTGGAATCGCGAGATCGCGAATCGCATCGAAGTCGCCAGCCGTTTGGAGCTTGTCTCCGATCTCATCGACGACGATCTCCCGAATCCACGGCTCCCAGGCGGCGATCTGCTTGGGTGTGAAGCCGCGATTCACGATGGAACGAAGCTCACCGTGTCGCGGCGGGTCGAGCGTGATGATGCTCCCCGCCTGGCGAAGGCCGAAGAAGCTGCCACGCACCCGCCACAGAAAGCGCATCACGTCGATGACGTGACGCGTTTTGAAGTTGAAATTCCTCCCTTTTGCGAAGACCGTTTCCATAGCGCGCGATGAGAAGAGCTCGGGCTGGCTCAGCACCAGGCGGGTTTCTTCGTAGCGCGTGACACAATGGATGTCCGATGGCATCGCGTGGTGAACGGGGCCCTGCTCGCGAAGCTCGCGATAGAGCGGATAGGGGTTGGCACCCAGATGCGTGGAAAAGGGGTCGAACTCGATGTGCATGACACGCTCCATTTCATCGGACGTTGGTGGCGCGAAGCTCCATCCGCTCCAGAACCGGGTTGGGAAGGAACGTAGCGGATCCGGCTGGCGCTCCCGGGGCCGAATTTTCGCTTGGAGTGCCGCCAACGCCGGATGTAGATCGGATCCCGGCTCGGAGCGGTCCGGACATGTTCGACCTCCAGAACTTCACGCTCGGTGACCTGAGCGCCCTCGGCAGCGCGCTTCGGCAGCTGGGTCGGGACACGGAAACCGATCGTCGGTTCCGGCAGATGGAGAAGCTGCTCTCGAAGCCGGCGAAGTCTGCGCCCGAAGCGAAGACGCTGGAACGACTGGGCGGGAGGATGGGCTTTCAGCGCGATGCAGCAGCAGGCACCACCTTCCACTTCGGCCTCCCCGAGTGGCGGACCGAGTCCGAGCCCGGCGGGGACCGGAGCGCCGATCCTCGAGTCCGGCATCCGGTTCCTCACGGAGGCGCTGGAGCCACTTGAATCCGGTCCGTTCGCTCCATCCCGCGGCGTCTGATGGCTCCGCCACGGACCCGCCCTCCTCGAGGACGCGACGACAAAACAGCCTGCGCTGGTACGGGTTACCCTTCGCTTTCGGATGAGGCCTCATCGCGGATCTCCTTCGACTGCAGGTGTCGTTACCCACAGTCTTCCAGAGAGCCGTCGGTGGGGCCTCCTCCTTACCGCTGAACAAGATGCGTAGGACTCACAGCTAGGCGCCCTCATCCTGCTCGGCCAGCACCACACGTGCTTCACCCATGCGGATGGTGAGAAAATCCATCCCCTCGTCACCGCACGTGAAGCCGTAGCTCGTCCCGCCGTGGATCACGATGGAGTCGCCAGCCTCGAGATCGCCGATGCCGGCATCGAACTTGCAGCTGCCCGTGATCACGACGATCAGCTCGTCGTCATCGTGGCTGTGGGTGGGGACCCGGAAGCCTTTTTCCATCACCGAGCGGTTCATGAAGAAGCCGCCCTCACCGCGCACGATCTTCTTGCGCTTGGCACCCAGCTTCCGGGCCTGGTCGACGAGTTGCATCGGCGGCCGCTTGTCCGGGTCCAGGGCGGAGAGGGGGTCGTCCCACTCGAGCTGGTCATAGATGAAGACGTGCGGGGACTCGGCCATGGGTCTACCTCGACGCTCCGGCGGCCAAGGCCGCCTCAGCTTCTCGTGCCAGTTTCTCGACTTCCGCGAGCGCCACATTGATCTTCGCGCTGTCGATTTCTACGATGAGCGCGCCGCCGCCCGCGTATTCGAGCATCGGTGCCAGGCGATGCCGGAGCTGATGAAGCGCCCAGGGCAGCATCTCACCCATGGCGACCGGATCGAAGTCGACGATGGTCTGCTTCTCGCCCGACGGCTCGATGTAGTGATAGTGGGGACCCTCCACGAAACAGTCGAACCGCAGGTACTCGTGGCAGTCCGCACTGCCCAACACGTGGATCGAGACGCCATGGTCCTCGACGCTGTCGGTCTTGATGTTCGCCTGAATCTCGCTCATGGCTTCGCCTTGGTAGTTGGCGGCCAACTCCGCGTCGTTCAGGAGCCGGTACTCGACCCCGAAACGGAGCGCGCCGCCGTCCACGTAGGTCGTGTGCTCGGGGTCCGGCGGGATGGGAGCAACGGTGTAGACGGTACCCATCATGGCAAGCC
>JACZXC010000378.1 GCA_022571825.1 Myxococcales bacterium
ACGCCCTCAGGCCCTCCCGGGGGGCTTCACCCGATCACGGTGTCGGTGACCGATAGCGACGGTCTCGCCGGGAGCGACCAGATCGCGCTGGCAGTGAGTCCGAGCGTACCCGTCCTCTCCAATTCGGGGCTCGTCGTCCTCGCCATGTCGATGCTGGCGCTCGGGACCCTCGTGGCGTTCCGGCGTCGCTCCGCCGCCGGATAGGGGAAGCGGAGCCGCAGCCGCGTTTCCATGAGATCTGCTCAGGCGGATCGCAGATTCCACAGGGCGTGTGGGTGGCGGAGACAGCGGTCGTGTCGTCGTAGAAGATCCCGGCGATGGCGGCATCGTCCGATCCGGTCCGGGCTCATCGGGCGGTTTCCGATGTCCGGGAGCAGGAGGGTCACGGTGGCGCTTTCAAAGGTGTTGGTGACCCAGCCCTCGAGCGTAGCGCTCTGGACCAACCATCCGGCGGGGATCCCCCCGACACCAACGATGTTGTCGAAGAAGAGGTGGGCGTAGCTCCCGGCCGGCTGCAGCGCGTCCGGCAGATCCATGCGGACTTGGGTAGACGCGTTGGTGCCGTCGTAGTTGAAGGAGGAATTCGAGGCGTCGCGTGGCAGCGGCGAAGGAGCAATCGCAAGATTCTCGCGCTGACTCGAAAGAGAACGCGAGGTTCGCCCCGAGGTCCCCCTCGTGGGGGGCAGGAGCTCTGCGCACCTCGGACGCGACAGAGTGATTCCACCTCCCCTTTCGGCCCACCCACACCGGCCCCCGGGGCTGGAATCAGTGGCCGGGGCTCGGGCCGGAGCGCAGCCCGGTTTCCTGCCAACCGCGGGCCGGGCTCGGCCCCGCGGGGTCTCGACTCATATGCTCTGCTCCCGGGGAATTCCGTTGACACAAATACCCGGGGTGGTTTACACCCTTAGTGGGGGGAGATAGACACGATTCTGATTTCTTGCTGGTTCTGGGAGCCAGTCAGCCCGGCCAGTCCGGTTAGTCAGATGGGCTTCGAGATGTTGGAAACGCCGAGCGGTTGGCAGCAACCCAGTCCATCACCGTCGGATCGGAGAACGGCATTGGAGTACCCCGGAGAAGCCTCCTCACCCGACCGGAACCCTATTCACCTCGCTCACCTGACCCGCTGGCCCGCCGTCGGCGCAGTCCTGGTCGCCGTCGCCGTGGCCTCCACCGCCCCGGCGGCCGCAGCGGCCCCGGCCCCCGTCCCGGAGACCGTGGTCGAGGACGAGGCGCCCCTCACCGGGCCGGTGTTCGAGGCGGGCCCACGGGTCGAGTCGACGACCGGGGCCGCTCCGGGGGCCGTTGTGCGACCGGTCGCACGGCCGGGTCTGCCCCAGGCCACGCGCGCCGATGGGATTCCCTACCGCATCGATGCCTTCGAGCTTTCCTACGCCCAGGATCACCCCGAGCACCCGCCCATCGCCGAGATCATGGACCTCGAGATTCTGTTGGCGGACGTCGGCGGGGGCTACGTCGCGCCGCGAGAGGGCCTCCCCGTGAAGCGAATCCGTCTCGCCGACGTTTCGCTCGCCGGGCCCGCGTTCTACTACGGGAGCGCGATCCGCGCGATCGACGAGCGCATCCTCGAGGAGTTCATGAGGCGGGGCCTGGCCGCCTTGCTCGTGCTTCCGGACGAGGCCGACATCGATCTGCGCTCGAATCGGGACCTGCGACCCCCCGGGCGGACGGCGTTGGGAATCGTGATCTGGACGGGGCGCGTGCTCGAGTCCCGCACCTTCGCGTCGGGGGGACGGATTGACGACGACACGCGCTTGGACAATCCCAAGCATGAGCGCGTCACGAAGTACTCGCCCGTGCAGCCCGGCGACCTTTTGGAAAAGAAGGCGCTCGACGACTACCTGGCCCGGCTCAACCGTCACCCGGGGCGGAACGTCACCATCTCGCTGTCGGGGGCCGGCGAGACCGGCGGCCTCTACCTCGACTACCTGATCGCCGAGGAGAACAAGCCCATCACCGCCTACTCCCAGGCGTCGAACGCGGGCACAGAGGGGACGACCGACTGGCGCCAGCGTTTTGGCATCGCCCACACCCAGCTCACCGGGCGGGACGACATTCTCCGTCTCGACTACATCACGGGGAACTTCACCAAAAGCGTGGACGCCGTCTTCGGTTCCTACGACTTCCCGATCATCGGCATCAATCGGCTCCGCAGCAACATCGGCGGCTCCTGGAGCCAGTACCGCTCCACTCAGCTCGGGTTCGCGACCTCGACGTTCGAGGGCGCGCAGTGGGACGTGAACAGCGAATTCGCGGCGAATGTCTTCCAGTACCGCGAATTCTTCACCGACCTCGTGGTCGGCCTTCGCTATCAGGACGTCAGCATCAACAACCAAATCGTCCCGGGCTTTCCCCTGAGCGCCGACTCGAGCTACTTCTTTCCCTCCGTCGGCCTGCGCTTCGAGCGCCGGACCGACACCTCCCAGCTGCGCGGCGTCCTGCTGAACGAATTCAGTGTCTCCGGCGTGACCGGGGTCTCTTCCCGGGACATGGCGGACATGGGAGGGGTTCTGGATCCCTCGGTCTATGATCCGAATTTCATGATCCTGCGCTGGGAGGTGTTCGGGTCGGGCTATCTGGAGAGCCTGCTCAACCCCAGCGCCTACCGGGATCCCACCAGCCGCTGGGCCAACCAGGCTCACGAGATCTACCTCGGCTTCCGGGGGCAGTACGCCTACGACGACCGCCTGATTCCCCAGCACCAGATGGTGGCCGGGGGCTACTACACCGTGCGGGGCTACCCGCAGTCGTCTGTTGCCGGCGACAACGTGTACTTCGGGCGCGCCGAGTACCGGCTCCACGTGCCGCGCCTGCTAACCATCCAGGCGGTTCCGAAGCGGGTCCCCCTCATCGGCGATTTCAAGGTCGCCCGAAATCAGCCCTACGGGCGCCCGGACTGGGACTTCATCGTCCGCGGCTTCTTCGACGCGGCGCGGGTCACCTTCAACAACAAGCAGCTCGGCCGAACCGATGAGACCTTGCTGAGTCCCGGGGTGGGAGGCGTGCTTCGCTTCAAGGACAACCTGGTCTTCAGCATCGATTGGGGATACGCGCTGAAGACGATCGGCAATGGCCTGGTCAAGGGCCTGGTCAAGAAAGGGGCGAGCGAGACCTGGCTCGTCATCACCGTGATCTATTGACGAAGGTGAGACGTCACATCGCTGGGAGCACAAGATGCTGAACGGGTTGGAGAAGCCGAACCGAAGCGGTCGCATTCGCGAGTGCCTGAGCCTGTGGCTCGCCATGGCGCTGCTCCTGCAGCTGCTGACCTCCGCCGCACTCGCGAATCCGAAGGGTGCCCGGGTCGTCCAGGGAAGCGTGAGCTTTGCGAATGAGGGGGACCTCACCATCATCCACGCGGGGGACCGCAGCATCATCGAATACCCCGGCTTTGACATCGCCA
>JACZXC010000379.1 GCA_022571825.1 Myxococcales bacterium
GCGCGCACTGCCGAGGGTTCGAAGCCGGCACCGGCCAGGCGCTCTCGCGCGGCGTCAGCACTCGGGATGCGCCACGAGAGTCCCCAGAGACGATCGCGCTCCAGCTCGGGGCCGTCTTGGTTCGGTGCCGGGGCGTCTTTTCCTTCGCCGGAGAGCGGTGCGGCGATTTCCACGGTGATGCCGCCCACCCGGAAGAAGAGAAGCCTGGCACCCCACTGGGGGAAGCTGCGATCGAGCGCCAGGCGGAGTCCCAGTCGATCGCCGTAAAGCACCTGGGTGGCCTCGGCGTCGAGGGTCCGAATCACCGTGTGGTCGAGGGCAAATACCGAAGCGGCTTCGGTGCAGGTGGGTGTCGCGGGGGGTAGCATCGCTTCCGGTGAGGTGTGCTCGATCGCGAAGAGCACCACACCCCGTGTCTGCGAAACCGGAAGCGGCACACGCCGCCATTCGCGAAAGGCCCCCGACTCCAGATCGCGGCCCAGCCCTTTCTCGACGGGGCTGGGCGAGAGGCCCCGGTCGAGCCACCAAGCGTGGCAAGCCTCGGCGTCCCGGGTCCGGAAGGCCAAGCCCAAGAGGGCATCTCCCCGGGTGTCGAGAAAAGTCTCCACGGCGCGACCCACCGCCCCCGCCCCTTCCGGCGTGAGCAACTCGAGGGTGGTGTTCTCGAGGTGGAAGAGCGCGTTTGCCGTGCCCTGGTCCGGGTGACGCCCGCGCCACGAGGGGTTGCGCCCCAGCAGCCGCGCGTACTGACGTGTGGCGGTCTCGAGATTCCGGACCGCGAGAACGACGTGGTCGAGGGCGTCGAGCATCCACCCCAGGATCGCATGGGTCGTTGGCCCTCGCCCGCCGCGCATGGCTCGAGGCCCTGGAAAGCGGGCTCGCTCGTGGGTGCCTCGGGTCCGCTCACCGGGGCAAGCGGTGGAGGCGTCTGGTGGTTACCGATGTCGCCCGCGCCCTAACGGTTTCCCTCGAGGCGACGGCGGGTTTCCCTTGAGGCGACGGCGCGTGTACCTTGAGACGACCGCGTACCAGAGGCGTTCCGATGGCAAGAAACAACAACGATTCTCGGATCCGCCTGGGCCCGGACCTGGGGTGGAGTCGGCGGGAGTTCATGCGGTCCGCGGGCGCCGCGGCCCTCGCCGGCGGCGCTCTTCCCCTCGCCGCCAGAGCGGTCGGGAGGGCCGAGCCGCCCGGGGCTCCCGAATCGATGGTGGAGACGCTCTACGAATCGCTCGCATCCGAGCAGCGCCGGACGATCTGCTTTCCATGGGACCACCTGGACGACGCGCGCGGCCTCCTGCGGACCCGGGTGGCTGCCAATTGGCACATCACCGAGCCGGAGATCAACAGCGAGTTCTTCAGCGCGGACCAACGTGTGCTGATTCGCCAGATTTTCGAAGGGATCACCTCGCCGGATTGGCACGAGCGCTTCGATCGTCAGATCGAGGATGACTGCGGGGGCTTCGGCGAGCACCAGAACATCGCGATCTTCGGAACCCCAGGTGAGGAACGATTCGAGTTCGTCATGACCGGGCGCCACATGACGCTGCGCTGCGACGGGAACTCCGCCGGTCACGTGGCCTTCGGCGGTCCGATCTTCTATGGCCACGCCGCTGGCACCTGGTGGTCTGGAGGTTTCTTCGAGAGTGCGGAACATCCGGGCAACGTGTTCTGGCCCCAGGCCGTGGAAGCCAACCGGCTCTACTCGATGCTCGACGGCCACCAGCGAAGGCAGGCGCTGGTGAAGAAGCTGCCCAAGGAGAGCGCCGTCCACTTTCGGGGTGCCGACGGGAGCCTCCCCGGCGTTCCGATAGGGGAGCTTTCTCCGGACCAGCGAGAAGAAGCTCAGCGAATCCTTCGTGCGCTACTCGAACCGTTTCGCCGGAGCGACCGCGACGAGGTCACCGTGGCGCTCGACGCCCAGGGCGGGCTGGACCGCTGCTCGTTGGCCTTCTACGAGCAGCGCGATCTGGGCGGAGACGGCGTCTGGGATTGCTTTCGTCTGGAAGGGCCGGCCTTCGTCTGGTATTTCCGCGGCGCCCCCCACGTCCACGTGTGGGTCCACGTGGCGGACAATCCCCGGGTGAAGCTCAACGCCTGAACCGGGTTCAGGGCGTCGAGCCGCCGGCATCCCGCAGCGTGAGCAGGTGGCCTTCGTCGGGTTTCGACCGGCCCTCCAGGGTCTCGCGATAGACACGCTCCACCGCCGCCTTCCCTCGTCCCTCGACCACCCGGACCCAGCTTTCGGCGGGCTGCAGAAACGCCCGCCAGGCCGTGGCGGTTCGCTCCTGGAGCTCGGCGGCGCCCAGCTCTGCGCTGCGTTTCTGGGCCTGGGCCGGCGCGAAGAAGAGCTGGGGCTGGGCGCCCGGCAGGCCTTCTTCGCGCTTGGTCCGCTCCCAATGCGTCGCTCCCACCATGCAATCGTACACGAGGTTCTCGCGAAGGTGATGATGCAATGCACTTCCCACCTCTCCATCGCCGGCCATATCGACGAAGGCCACCGGAACCGTCGGCGACAGCGAATTGATCTCGTCGTAGGCCACCACCCGGTCGTAGCACCCGAGCCCCCGAACGAAGGACAGATTCCGGCGCGCGGTGAGTCCGATCACTTCGCGACGATCGCCCGCGCCCCGGGACAGCAGGAAGGCGAGACTGATTGCGGTCTTGCTCGAGGCGCTCGAGAGCACGACCGCACGGCCGCCGAAGAAGTCGTTCTCGGTCAGGAAATCGTCCAGCAGGAACGCGGTCATGAAGAGGGGCCGGAACAGCAGCTGCGGGTCCTCGTACCTCGCCTCGTAGCTGGGATCCCCGGCCACGCGCAGGTACTGGTTGTAGATCGGCGCGCGCTCCTGTCGGTGCGGGGCGCCGTCGATGAACGACCCCGGGCCCACCTGCTGGGGCCGAACCACGAGATGCGTGGACATGGGGAAGAACCCGTAGACGCGCTCGCCTTCGGCCAGGTCGTCGCAGCTCGATCCCACCACGTCGCCGAAGCCCCAGACGGGGATCCGGCCCCAGCCCGCTTCCGCCGGAAAGAAGTCCCAGTACGACATAGCGTCGCCGAAGACGGCGTACGTGACGTTGTTGGCCGTGAACGCGAACCGGTCGATCCGCAGGAGGACCTGCCCGGCCTTCGGCTCCAGCGACTCGGCAGGCCTGTCGACCCAGCGGACCTGGTGCAGGTCCTGCTTCCGGACTTCGAAGTTCGTTCCCGTGTTCTGCGACGACATGCCTTCCCTCCTCGCCCCCGATGGGTGTCCTCCCCTCTCGATTCAGCCCCGATTCGAGCGAGAGCGACCGAAGGTAGCGCGAAACGGAAGGGTGGTGTCTGCTCTGGCATCGGAACCGATGCCCGGGCAACCGATCGAAGCTGGAGCCGATGGCGTGATCGCGGAACTGACCGCCGCATTTGAGAGCCGCT
>JACZXC010000380.1 GCA_022571825.1 Myxococcales bacterium
CATTGGATGCAGACCCAAATGGAGCTCGCTTGATGAGCAGGGTTGCGCACACCAAGCACAAAACGAATCCCGCCTAGCGTCGTAACACCAAGCGGGATCACCATATCACTTCAGTGGGCCTGGGAAGATTTGAACTTCCGACCTCACGCTTATCAGGCGTGCGCTCTAACCAACTGAGCTACAGGCCCAGACCAGCTAGCAGCTCATCGCTGTTTGGGGACCGGAGAATACCAAAGCCTGCTGGCCTTCGCAACCGCCCCCCTGCGCACTGCGACCTGCGCACTCCGACCCTACCATTCCTCCGGCCACTCCTGGAGAGCCGGCCTACGACTGCGTCACCGCCCCCCCCTTCCCCTTGGCCGCGGCCCGGGCGGTCTTCTTGCGCTGGTGCGCCACCAGCTCCCGTTTCCTTAGCCGGATCGATTTCGGCGTTATCTCGACCAACTCGTCCTCCCCGATATACTCCAAGGCCGATTCCAGGGTAACCCGCCTCGGCGACTCCAGCACGATGGCGTCGTCCGTCGACGTGGTGCGGATGTTGGTCAACTTCTTTTCCTTCGACACGTTGACGTCCATGTCGCCGGTCCGCGAATTCTCCCCCACGATCATCCCCTGGTACACCTCGGTCCCCGGCGAGACGAACATGGTGGCCCGCTCCTGCAGATTGTTCAGCGCAAACGCCACCGCGCTCCCCACCCGGTCGGCCACCAACACCCCGCGCGACCGGCCCGAGACACTCAGCTACGCCGGGCTGGTCCGGATCACCCGCTTCGTCGAAGCGGTGGGTCGGGTCGTGGCGGAGAACCCGGAAGCGCCCGACTTCCTCGTGTCCGCGGAGCCCCAGCGACTGGGGGAACGGGCCGGCCTGCGCGCCACCCTGGGGACGATTCCCAGCTACAGCGAAGGCGACGTTTTGGGCCTTCCGATCTCGGGGGTGACCCACGGTGGGCCGGCGGAGAGCGCCGGACTGCGGGGAGGCGATCTCGTCGTGGAGGTGGCGGGGGGAAAGATCGAGAACATCTACGACTACACCTACGCCATCGATGCCCTCGCCGTCGGCGAGCCCGTCGAGATCGTCATCCTGCGCGACGGCGAGCGGCTCTCTTTCGACATCACACCCGCCTCTCGCGAGTGATACGATGTCCGCCCAGGGGAGCCGCGCACGCGCGCCGCGCATGAACGGACGGGGAGGGCCAACCGGACCATGGAGAAGCTCATCTACCTGATCTGGAAACGCCACACCGGGGAGGTCGACTCGGTTCGGAAGACGCTCCTCGAGGAGCGCGCGCCCCGGCTGCTTGCACTCGGGCCCCGGGGACTCTCGATCAACGTCGACGATTCGGACTCCGACGTTCCCGCGCCGGTGCCCTGGCCGGCCGAGGAGCTGCCCTTCGTCGCCGAGGTCTGCCTCTGGCTCGATTGCACCGACCGTCGCGGGCCCTACCAGGAGATTCTGTCCGGGGTCGGCGACCGGATGGCTGGCTACCTGGTGACGGAGTCTCTGTACACCGACTACGGCGGCAACCGCTTCTCGAAGCCGCGCAGTTGGCCCGACGGCGAGCGCTCGCCGGGGCTGCTCACCGTGACCCTTCTCGAAAAGCCCGAGCGAATGACCAGCGAAGCGTGGATCGCGCACTGGCATGGCGTCCAATCCCCGGTCTCCGAAGAGATCCAACCGAGGATGCGTTACGTGCGAAATACCGTGGTGCGGACGCTCACGCCGGACGCGCCTCCCTACCGGGGAATCGTCGACGAGGCCTGGCCCTCGGCCGAACACCTGACGGATCCCATGCTCTTCTACTGTGGCGACGGTTCCAGGGACAAGATGCGGCGGAACATTGAGCGCATGCTCGAGAGCGTGCGTGGCTTCCTCGACATGGACCGGATCCGCAACGTCAGCATGAGCGAGTATCTGCTCAAGACCTGAATCCGAGGCGGGAGTCGGTGGCGAGCATGGGGCGACGAGCGCTGGACGGGAAGGTGGCCATCGTGACCGGCTCTGCCCGGGGCACCGGCGAAGCGACCGCCCGGATCTTCGCCGAAGAGGGGGCCCGGATCGTACTCGCCGACATCCTCGACGATCGGGGCGCGGTGGTGGCGAAAGATCTGGGAGATGCGGCGCTCTACCTGCACCTCGATGTGACCTCGGAAGCGGACTGGCAGCGCGCCGTCGAGGCGACCACCGCCCATTTCGGCTCCCTCGACGTGCTCGTGAACAACGCCGCGATCCTCCACATGGCTGCCATCGAGGACACCGCGCTTTCGGATTTCGAGCGCGTGGTCCGTGTGAATCAGACGGGAACGTTTCTGGGCATCAAGTCGGTGGTCGAGCCCATGCGACGCGGGGGCGGGGGCTCGATCGTGAACATCTCGTCCATCGACGGGCTCCAGGGACACAACGGTCTGGTCGCGTACGGCGCCAGCAAGTGGGCCGTGCGCGGGATCACCAAGGTCGCCGCCATCGAGCTGGGAAAGTGGGGGATCCGCGTCAACGCGGTCTGCCCCGAGGCCGGCGGCCCCGAGATGATTGCGCCCTACGTCCCCGAGGGCGTGGACATCGAGGCCGTCGCGGCCCGCGGCCAGCGGATCCTCGCGCCCCAGCGGCACCGAAGCCTTCGCGAGAAGATCGACGACGTTGCGCGTCTGATCGTATTCCTGGCCTCGGACGCGAGCGCCTCCTGCACCGGTGCCGACTTTCCCATCGAGGGCGGCAACACCGCCGGGAAGATCACCCGCGGAGCCCCGGGCGCGTGAACCCCGCGCAACGACGCCACATAGCGTAAACATAGTAAGATGGAGCATCCCGCGCTGATCCGTTGGTCCGCGCCATAAGGCGGGCCCAGCGGGAGGGCACATCATGAGCGGATTTTCCGAGCTGTACCGGATCAAGACCGTGTCGGAGCGACAGGAGGCGCTGCGCAAATTCCTGGGTGCCCAGGCGCTGGACGTGCCTGCGGACGACGCGATCTTCGATTTCGGACGCATCGATCCGGCGTTGTATGCGCGCGGCGCTTCATGAAGGAGATCGCGCGCATCCTGAGCTTTCGCCTCCGGGCGGCGCAGGCCTAGGTGTTGCTCACCCACGATTCCGGCGGGCGCGTCTGAAGGAGGCCATGGGGTTGGCCGCGGCCACACTCACGAACGGATCGCTCTTCGAGGATCGCTACGAGATCCAGGGCGAGCTCGGGTCGGGGAGCTTCAGCCGGGTCTACCAGGCGAGGCAGCTTTCCACGGGCCAGTCGGTGGCGATCAAGCTCCTCAGCCTGCGCGAGGGGAGCGCGTCGTCCAGTGGCAACGAGGCCGAGCGTTTCCGCCGCGAGACCGCGATCTGTGCGGCGCTCTCGCACACGAACATCGTGCGCCTGATCGACTCGGGCGAGACCGAGGAGGGACAGCTCTACGCGGTCTTCGCGCATGTA
>JACZXC010000032.1 GCA_022571825.1 Myxococcales bacterium
TCCGACCAGATCTTCAACATCGGCTTTGGCTCGGTGGCCGTCCCCGGGACGCTCGGAGGATTCCTTCGGGTTCACCATCGTTTGTGTCGGCTCCCCTTGCGCGAGGTCATCGCACCGGCAGTCGACCTCGCGCGGGGGGGCGTCGAGTTGACCGAGCACCAGGCCTACGTGATCGCGCTGCTCGAGCCGATCCACAGCCTCACCCCCGAGGGTCGCGCCCTCTACGCTCCGGGGGGTCGTTGCCTTCGTCAGGGAGAGCGGTTCGTGAACCGCGACCTGGCAAACTTTCTGGAGACCCTTCCCGAGTTCGGCGGGCGGGACTTCTACGAGGGCTCGCTCGCCGCGCGGATCGGCCGCGATGTGCGAGAGGGTCGGGGCGACTTGGGCAGGTTGGATCTGGCCGCGTATCGGGTCATCGAGCGAGAACCCCTGGTGATGAGGTACGGCGCACACCGGCTTCTCACCAATCCTCCGCCCTCCTTCGGAGGCTGTCTGATCGCACACTCGTTGGGCCTGCATCGCACCTGTGAGCTCTCGAGGCAGACCTGGGCCTCGGGGGCCCATCTGTGTGCCCTCATCGCCGTGATGGAGGAGATCGAACGACATCGCGCGGACGGCGATCCGACCTCGCCCCTGGTCGGAACGGCGTTCGATGCGGTCGCCCAACGGGTCCGGGTCGCCACGGGGGGCACTACGCACATCAGCGTCTGCGACGGCGAGGGAAACGCCGCGAGCCTTTCGCTCTCGAACGGAGAGGGTTCCGGATACATCGTGCCGGAAACGGGAATCATGCTGAACAACATGTTGGGGGAGGACGACCTTCACCCCGAGGGATTCGAGCCGAGTCCGCCGGGCCGGCGTGTCGCCTCGACGATGTCTCCGTGCATACTGCTGCGGGACGGGGAAGTGGTCCTGATCGTGGGAAGCGGAGGGAGCAAGCGGATCCGCACCACCCTGGTGCAGGTGCTCACCGCAGTGGTCGATTTCTCGAAGAGCGTCCGCGAGGCCGTGGACGCGCCCCGGATTCATTGGGACGGCGAGATGGTGCAGGTCGAGCCGGGCTTTTCCGCGCAGGCACTGGCGGCGGTGCGGCGCCGGTGGCGTGTCAACCTCTGGTCCGAGCGCAACTTGTATTTCGGCGGCGCCCACGCCGTCGATCCCCGAGGCGAGGCGGCGGGAGATCCCCGGCGTGACGGTCACGCCCTTGAGGTCCGCGCTGCTACTTGATGATGCCCAATTCCCGGCCTATCCGGGCGAAGGCCTCGAGAGCGAAGTCGAGATGCTCGCGGTTGTGGCTGGCCATGTACGACGTGCGAATCATCGCCTGGCCATGGGGAACCGCCGGCGAGACCACCGGGTTCGCGAACACGCCCGCCTCCTGGAGCTTGACCGTCATCTGATAGGCGTCCATGTCGTCGCCAATCGCCAGCGGGATCACGGGGGACGCGGACCCGCAGGTGTCGAAGCCGAGCCAATCGAACTCCCGCTTCATGTAGTTGGTGTTCTCCCACAATCGCTTGCGCCGTTCCGGTTCGCGCTCGATGATCTCGAGGGCCTTCATCGCGGCGGCGACGCACGGGGGGGGCGGGGCGGCGGAGAAGATCGCCGCGCGCGCGTTGTGCTTGATGTGCTCGATCACGAGCCCATCTCCAGCGATGAAACCGCCGATCGCGGCCAGGGACTTGGAGAAGGTTCCCATCACCAGGTCGACCTCGGATTCCACGTCGAAGTGCTCCGGGGTGCCGCGTCCGTGTTCACCGAACACCCCGATTCCGTGGGCGTCGTCGACCATGAGGCGCGCCCGGTAGCGCCGCTTGAGT
Source organism: Myxococcales bacterium (assembly GCA_022571825.1). GTDB lineage: Bacteria > Myxococcota_A > UBA9160 > UBA9160 > SMWR01 > JACZXC01. Next base: position 1,821 of record JACZXC010000032.1, read on the forward strand.
TCGACGATCTCCGGCAGCGCCGCGAGATCGCCCTCCATCGAAAAGACGCCGTCGACGACAATCAGCTTTCCCTTTTCCTCGGATACGGTGCGAAGCTTCTTCTCCAGATCTTCCATGTCGTTGTGGCGGTACTTGTAGCTTCGTCCGAATGCGAGGCGACATCCATCAATGATCGATGCGTGGTCCAGCTTGTCGAGAAATGCGACATCCGAGCGATCGAGCAGACACGACAGCACACCCAGGTTGACCTGAAAACCCGTCGAGAAGATGAGCACCGCGCTGCGCCCGAGGAACTCGGCCAGTCGCTGCTCGAGCCGGACGTGGATGTCGAGGGTCCCGTTCAGCAGACGCGAGCCGGCGCAGCCGGTTCCGTAGCGGGCAAGGGCGGCGGCGGCGGCGGCCTTGACATCCGGATGGTTGGTGAGCCCCAGGTAGTTGTTGGAGCCCAGCATCACGAGCTCGCGCCCCTGGTGGCGGACCCGGGGCTCCTGGGCGGTGGTGAGGGTTCGGTAGTAGGGGTACACGCCGGCCGCGCGCATTTCGACCGTGCGACTCGAGGAATCTCGGCACTTCTGAAATACGTCCACCGTCTGGGTCTCCATCGTGCAGGACGACAGGACGATCTATCCCCGCCGGTGGCGGGGAGGTCGGTCTGCACTGTCGGGGGCGATCGCGGCGCGCCGGGGGGGCGCCGCCGGTTCGAATAACAGAGCGCGGAGCCTACCGCAGTCGGGTGGCAACCGTCAGGGTCCGGTTTTAGCCCCCGGGGGAGTTGTCCATCAGCCCCCGGTCGGCATAGTATCGGCGAGTTCGCCGAGGCCCCCCGAAAAAACTGCGTCCCCGCGGGAGTGACGATGCGAGACCCCGTCCGCCGACAGGCACGGACACTCGCCCTCGCATGCTGCCTCGCGCTCTGCTCCACTCAGGCCGGAGCGGTCCCGGAGGCAGTCCCCTCCGCCGGGGCCCAACAGAAGCCGGACCCGCTCTTCGATCAGGATTTTGACGAGTTGGGGGGCGATGCCGCAGTCGCCGACCCCATCGAACCCTTCAATCGAGTCATCTTCGGCGTGAACGAGGCCGTCGATTTCATCCTCTGGACTCCGGCGACCCGGATCTATCGCTTCGCGGTACCCCGGCCGGCTCGCGCCGGAATTCGCCGCGTGTTCCTGAATCTGAACTCGACCTCGGTCTTGATCAACAAGATCCTCCAGCTGCGCCTCGGCGATGCGGCCAAGACACTGGGACGTTTCCTCCTGAACACGACCGCGGGCTGGGGCGGGTTGTTCGACCCCGCTGCGGCGGTGGGTTGGGAACCCCAGCATGCCGACTTCGGGGAGACACTGGCGTCGATGCGGGTGCCGCCGGGGCCCTACCTGGTTCTTCCGTTTTTTGGTCCGTCCAGTATCCGCGATGGTGTCGGCACGATCGTCGATCAGTTCCTACAGCCGACGCTGTACTTTCTGGGGCCCGTGTCCCATATCTTCGTGGGTACCGGCTTTGGGTTCACGCTTCGCGACGAGAAAGCCGACGAGATCCGGCTGCTCAAGGAGTCGTCGGTCGATTACTACTCGGTGCTCCGCAGCGCCTACTGGCAGAATCGGGAAGCCTCGCTCGATCGATCGCTTGGCCGAGAAGCCGACGCGGATTGACGGGACTCAGAGGTCGCCGGCGGTTCCGGAGGCGAACCGGATGATCTTCTCTTCCAGCGCGGTGAGCAGGGCCTCCAGCCCGTCCCGTTTGATCACTGTCGTGTACTCGGACCTGCGAAGACCCAGCTCGCTGACCGTGCCATTGAGATAGACGTCGACAATCTTCCAGCTTCCGTTGGTCTGCCACAGCCGATAGTCCAAGGCGATGGAATCCTCGTTGGGGGTGGTGATCCGAGTGCGCACCAGTCTCGTATCGCGGAGCGCGGGCTCTTCGCCGAGGGTCTCGAAGTGCTGACCCGAGTAGCCGTCGAATCGTCCCGCGTAGGTGGCAATGATGTAGCGACGGAAGGTCTTCAGCAGGCGTTCCTGCATCTGTTCCGACGCTTCCCGCCAGTAGCGGCCGACCGATTTCTCGGCCATGAACCGCAGGTCCATGCTTTCATCCAGCACCGGGGCGAGGCGCTCGGCGCGACCGGCGTAGCCCAGGGTTTCGGCCTGCTTCATCACTTCGAGCGCCGCCGCGTGCAGCTTCTCGACCACTTCGATGCAAGGCGACGAGTCCAGGGCGGAGGCGGGGGTGACACCCAGCGCCAGCGCCAAGGTCAGCCCAGCCATCCGAAGTCGGGGGATCAGTTGGATCACGCGGGTTTCCCGATTTCCGAGTCGATCGGTGGAGGAATGCTAGCGAACACCGGGACCCGGGGCGTCAGGGGGTCGAGAGATCGGTCTCCTCTCACTCGTCTGAAAGGATGAAGTCGGTCACGGCCTCGCGGAAGCCGTCGGGGTTGTCCGTCATCACCGAATGGCCGGCCTGGGGGACGATCGCCAGGCGACCCCTGGCAAGGGTCTCGTCCACCATCTTGTCGGCGATGTCCGGCGACAGCACGTCGGAGGCGGCGCCGCGAACCACGAGGGTCGGGCAGGAGATTCGAGCGAGTGCCTTCCACAGAGTTTCGCTCATCGCGCGCTCGCGTTCTTCGGCGAGCTCCGGCTCCTCGGAGGGGCCGCCCCCGCGCAGCAGCGGGTCCATCTTGAGCACATAACGTCCGTCGTCACGCAACCGGAGGCCGTGAACGGCCATGCGCATCACGGCGTCGGGTCGACCCGCCGGGTAGGCCAGCGAGAGGACGCGGGAGTATTCCTCGACACTGCCGAAGACCGGCCGCTGCTTCGACTCCACTTCGAGACGAATGCGGGTTACGCCCCGCAGGTCGAGGTCGGGGCCGATGTCGACGAGGACCAGCCCGGCCATGCGCTCGGGGTTTCGGTCGGCGAACAGCGTGGCAATGCGGCCCCCCAAGGAATGGCCGATTACGACCAACCGATCGATCCCCAATGCCGCGGTCACCGCCTCGACGTCGGCGACCATATGCTCGTGGGCGTAGCGCGCCTTGGGATCCCAGTCGGAGTCGCCGTGCCCACGGTGGTCCATGGCCAGTGTGTGGTAATGGGGCGCGACCGCCGGGGCGAAGTCGTCCCAGATATGCGACTCGTTGCCGAAGCCGTGGAGCAGCAGAAGGGGAACCCCCTCGCCACCCCAGTCGAGGAGGTGTAGGCCGATGTCGTCCGCACCGGTCACGCGTCGGGATTTCGGTTCCACGGCGCTGAATCCTACCAGGCGGTGCTAGCCTTCGCGTCCGTGCCCGCGACCGAGCCGGTTCTCGATGCCATCGATCGCCGATTCCAGTCGACTCTGGCCGACCTCGTGGAGCTGTCGCGCATTCCCAGCGTGTCCGCGCCGGGATTCGATCCAAAGCAGGTGGAGCGATCCGCGGAGCGGGTGGCCGCGCTGTTGGCGGATGCCGGGCTCGAGGCCGTCGAGGTCCTCCGGCAGGGTGATGCCCATCCCTATGTCATGGGCGAGTGGCTCGGCGCCGGTCCCGATGTGCCCACCGCCGTTATCTACGCGCACCATGACGTGCAGCCCCCGGGTCGACTCGACCATTGGAAGAGCCCCGCCTTCGAACCCACGGTGCGGGCCGACGGCCGACTCTATGGCCGGGGGGTGGTCGACGACAAGGCGGGTCTCCTGCTCCACCTGGCCGCGGTGCGGGGGTGGAAGGATGCGACCGGGGCGCTCCCGATCAATGTGAAGGTGATCGTCGAGGGAGAAGAGGAGATCGGCTCCGGGCACCTGGCCGCCTTTCTTCGCGACCATCGCGACCGCCTCGATGCCGATGTGCTGATCCTCTCGGACACCCAGAACCTGCTCACGGGGCTTCCGTCCATCACCACCAGTCTCCGCGGACTGGTGGTCGTCGACGTAACGGTTCGCGCCCTCGATCACCCGATCCACAGTGGCATGTGGGGGGGACCCGTTCCCGATGCGGCGACGACCCTGGTGCGACTGCTGGCGAGGCTCGTGGACGATTCGGGAGCGATCGCGGTGCCGGGGATGATGGACGACATTCCCGAGATCGATTCCGACGAGCGCGCTCGGCTCGCGAGTCTCCCCTTCGAAGAGGCGAGCTTTCGGGCCGATGCGGGTGTGGTGTCGGAGGTGCAGCTCGCGGACGGGAGCGGCCGTTCCATCTACGAGCGACTCTGGCACCGCCCGTCTCTCGCCATCACTGCCCTCGAGGCCATGCCCCTGGCGACGGCAGCCAATCAGTTGATCGCTGAGGCGCGCGCGCGGGTGGGTGTCCGGATCCCCCCGGGACAGGACGCCGCACGCGTGCGCGACCTCCTGGTGGCGTTCCTCGAACGCGAACCGCCCCAGGGAGTTCGAGTCGAGACGGATGCCGTCACCGCGGTGCCCGGCTGGAAGACCCGGCCGGTAGGGCCGGCCTTCGATGCGGCGCGTCGCGCGCTGACCGCCGGTTTCGAGCGCGAAGCGGTGATCATCGGCTGTGGCGGATCGATTCCCTTCGTCGGCCCCTTCAGCGAAGTGCTCGGAGGAATTCCGGCGCTCCTGCTCGGCCTAGAAGATCCGCCGTGCAACGCTCACGGAGAGAACGAGAGTCTCCACCTGGACGACTTTCGCAAGGCGTCCCGCGCCTCGGCGCATCTGTTGGCCGAGCTTCGCGACCTGCCGCTGCACGGGAAGTGCTAGCTTCGATTCCCCGACGGGAGGGGATGCATGCCGGCCATCGAGACGACGCCCGAGCTGGTGCGCAGGGTCTACGCGACCCTCGAGCGCAACCTCGAGGTCATCCGCCACCGCCTGGACCGGCCGCTGACCTACGCGGAGAAGATCTTCCTGGGGCACATGGCGGATCCGGAAACTGAGGGGCTCGAGTCGGGAAGCAGCTACGTCGCGCTTCGCCCCGATCGCGTGGCGATGCAGGATGCGACGGCTCAAATGGCTCTTCTCCAGTTCATGCTGGCCGGAAAAGACGAGACCGCGGTGCCGACCACCATTCACTGCGACCATCTGATCCAGGCCTACGCCGGCGCCGACGCCGACATGGTGACTGCAAGGGAGACCAATCGCGAGGTCTATGACTTCTTGCGGACCGCCTCGGGTCGCTACGGGATCGGCTTCTGGGGACCCGGTGCGGGGATCATCCATCAGGTGGTGCTCGAGAAGTACGCGTTTCCGGGCGGCATGATGATCGGCACCGATTCACACACGCCGAACGCCGGCGGACTCGGGATGTTTGCCTGTGGAGTCGGCGGTGCCGACGCGGTGGACGTGATGGCCGGCTTCGGCTGGGAGGTGCTGTCCCCGGCCATCGTCGGGGTGCATCTGACCGGGGAGCTCGGCGGATGGACGGCCCCCAAGGACGTGATCCTGAAGGTGTGCGAGATCCTGACGGTCAGCGGCGGCACGAATCGCGCGATTGAATACTTCGGTCCGGGGACGCGGTCGATCAGCGCCACCGGCAAGGCCACCATCTCCAACATGGGGGCTGAGCTCGGCGCCACCACGTCGATCTTTCCCTACGACGACCGCATGGCGACCTACCTCGAAGCGACCAGGCGCTCGCAGATCGCGGAACTCGCCAACGAGCGGGCGGATCTGCTGCGGGCGGACCCACAGGTGGAGTCGGACCCCGAGCGCTTCTTCGCCAAAGTGATCGAGATCGATCTCTCCAAGCTCGAGCCCCAGGTCGTGGGTCCCCACACCCCGGACCTCGTGCGTCCCGTCTCGCGTCTGGCCGCTGACGTCGCCGAACATGGTTACCCCGAACGGCTTTCCTCGGCGCTGATCGGAAGCTGCACGAACTCCTCCTACGAGGATCTGGAGCGCGCAGCGGACGTCGCGCGTCAGGCGAGCAGGCGTGGCGCGCGCACCCGGACCCGACTCTGGATAACGCCGGGATCCGAGCAGATTTACCGCACCATTCGCCGCGACGGGCAAATGCAGAGCTTCGAGGAAATCGGCGCCACCGTGCTCGCCAACGCGTGCGGTCCGTGCATCGGACAGTGGAAGCGCGACGATATCGGGGCCGGCGAGGAGAACTCGATCATCAACTCGTACAACCGAAACTTCCGGCGGCGCAACGATGGGAACGCTGCCACGAGTGCGTTCATCGCGAGTCCGGAAATCGTCGTGGCCTTCGCGCTGGCAGGCCGACTCTCGTTCAACCCGCTGAGCGACGAGGTCGAGGGCGAGGATGGCGTCCGATTCAAGCTCGCGGCTCCGGCACGGGCTCCCGACGTGCCGCCCGAGGGATTCGTCCACAGCGTCGAGGGTTACATTGCGCCGCCGACGGATCGATCCACTCTGGAGGTCGAGGTGGCCCCGGACAGTGAGCGGCTGGAGCTGCTGCAACCGTTCCCGGCCTGGGACGGTCGCGATTTCGAGCGGCTCCCGCTTCTGTTGAAGACGCGGGGCAAGTGCACGACGGACCACATCTCTCCGGCGGGTCGGTGGCTCCGATTTCGCGGGCACCTCGATCACATCAGCGACAACATGTTCTTCGGCGTGGTGAACGGCTTTACCGGGAAGACGGGGGAAGGGCTCGACCAGCTTTCGGGGGAGCGAGACCAGGCCTTCTCCGCCATCGCCCGCCACTACAGCGCCGAGGGTCTGCGCTGGGTCAGCGTGGGCGACGAGAATTACGGCGAGGGATCGAGCCGCGAACATGCCGCCATGTCGCCGCGTCTGCTGGGCTGCGCGGCGGTGATCGTCCGAAGTTTCCCCCGGCTTTACGAGGCCAATCTCAAGAAACAGGGCGTTCTGGCACTGACCTTTGTGGACCCCACCGACTTCGACCGAGTTCTCGAAACAGATCGGGTGAGCATCCGCGGACTTGGAGACCTGGCGCCCGGACGCGAGCTCCAGGTGACTTTGCACCACGAGGACGGCTCCGAGGACGACGTGCGCGGTGCGCACACCCTCAACGACCAGCAGATCCGCTGGTTCCAAGCCGGCTCCGCCCTCAACCTTCTGCGGGCTGAGAACGGCGCACCCGACTGATTGCCACCGCCGAAGACCCGGCTGCCAACGACCCGCCTCGAGTTCGCCCGGTTGAATCCTTGAGGACTGGCCGCGCATCTGATACCGTGGTCGGACCTCGGACCTCAGACCACAGATCGGTAAGGGGGGGAGGGGGAGCAACTTGGCGGTGGAGCTCGAGCGTCTCCCGACCTCGCGGCGGGCCGATGGGGTGGTGGACCGGCTGCGATCTCTGATTCTAACGGGTGGTTATTCCCCCGGTTCTCGTCTGCCCAATGAGCGAAAGTTGGCCGACGCCCTGGGCGTGAACCGGGGATCGGTCCGGGAGGCGCTGCAGCGACTCGAGTTCCTGGAGCTGATCGACGTCCGCCACGGGCAGGGGAGCTTCGTCCGGGAGATCTCGGCCTCGTCCGCCCTCCAGCTGGTGGAGGCGCTGCTGGGCGACCGCCGCACCATCACCCGGGACCTTCTCGCGCAAATCCTCGAGTTTCGGCGCCACATCACGATTCATGTGGTCGAGCTGGCGGCGGTCCATCGGACTCCGCAGCTCCTCGAGCGCGCTCGGGAGCTCCTCGCCCAGGAGGATCAGGCGGGCCGCGACCCGGCGCGCGCCCTCGAGATCGACCTCGAAATGAATGCCCTCCTCGGCCAGGCGACGGGCAACCTGATGTACCAGTTCCTGAGCAACCTGTTTACCAAGCTGATTCGCCGGCTCGGTCCCCTCTACTACAACGATCGACGCGATCACACGCGTTCCCATCGGACCCACCGTGCGCTGCTCGCGGCGCTCGAAGCGGGCGACCCCGCCGGGGCCGGCCGCATCCTCGAGGAGATGCTGCGCTACAGCGAGGAAGCGATCCTGGCCGAGGCGGAACAACTCGAAGCCGAGGGCCTGATCGGACCCAATGCACGAGGGGATGCCTCTTGAGCCAGGTCCCCTGGTCCCTCGCCGAGCGCGCGGCGGATCTGACGCGGGCCGAACGCGACGGTGTGGAGCTTCTGGTGGTGGGCGGAGGCATCACCGGCGCGGGAGTCCTGCGGGACGCGGCAACCCGCGGACTTCGCGCCCTGCTCGTCGAGCGCGGAGACTTCGCGTCGGGAACGTCGAGCCGCTCGTCGAAGTTCGTGCACGGCGGCCTGCGCTACATCGGCGAAGGGCAGCTCGCGACGACCCGAGCGGCGTGTCGCGAACGTGACCTCCTGCTGCGTCTGGCGCCTCATCTGGTCGAGCGGGTTCCCTTTCTGCTTCCGTCCTATGCGGACAAGACTCCACTCTGGCAGGTGCGCTCGGCCCTCTGGATCTACGCCGCCCTGGCGAACTTCAGGGCGCCCTCTCGGTTTCGGATGCTCGCCCCCGAGGAGGTGAAGGATTTTTCCCGTGACCTCCGCAGCCGTGGCCTGCGCGGCGCGGGGCTCTACTACGATGCCCGGGTCGATGACGCACGCCTCGTAATCGAGACGCTGAGGAGCGCGCGTTCCCTGGGCTGCGCTGCGGTGAACCACGCCGAAGTGATCGAGTTCGCGACCGATTCCCAGGGGCGTCGAAAGATCACCGGTGCGCGGGTGCGCGACCGTCTCGACCGACGGACCCTTTCGATCCGGGCGGAGGTGGTCGTGAACGCCGCTGGACCGGCGGTCGACCGCGTTCGCGGGCTCGACCGTCCGGTGAAGCGGCCCGAGCTGCGGTGCGCCAAGGGCGTTCACCTGGTGATTTCCGGAGACCGGATCCACACCCGGGGCACGATCACCTTTCCCGGTTCCGACGGCCGACACCTGTTCCTGTCTCCCTGGGGCGACGTCGCGCTGATCGGGACGACCGACAGCTTCACCGACGAAATCGACGATCCCGTCGTGACCCCCGAGGAGGTTCGATACCTGCTCGATGCGGTGCGCGCCGCATTTCCCGGCGTCGAACTCGGGATCAGTGACCTGCGCAGCGTCTACGCCGGCGTACGGCCACTCCCCGCTGGCCCCGACGCCAGCACACCGCCGTCTTCGGTATCCCGCGAGGACCGCATCTACCGGGATCCCTCCGGCCTGCTGTCGGCGGCCGGGGGGAAGCTCACCACCTACAGGGCGATGGGCGAGAAGATCGTCGACCGGGTCCTGGAGCAGATGCCAAGGGCGAGACGCCGGGAATTGGGACGAAGCCGCACGGCGAGCCTGCCGCTCCGCGACGATGACTTCGAACCCCAGGAATTGGAATCGGGACTGAGGCTTCGTTTCGGGCTGGGTCCGCTGCAATCCGAGCATCTCGTGAGGACCTACGGTGCACGGGCGGAGGCGCTCCTGCTCGCCGTTCCCGAAGCGCTTCGGCGTCCGATCGGTCGATCGCGCTACACCCTCGCGGAAATTCCGTGGACGCTGAGGACGGAGTGCCCGGCGACGCTCTGCGACCTTCTCGAGCGGCGCCTGCGCGTCGCGATGTTTGCCCCGGGCCAGGGGCTCCCCGAGCTCTCCCTGATCGCTCAGACGGCGGCTGAGGGCGCGGGCTGGGATGCCGACCGCACCCGTGCGGAGATGCGCGCGTACACAGAATCCATTCACGGTCGTTATCGGATCGCCGAATCCACCCGGAAGCGCAGCGCCGCGTAGAGTAGAATTGGGAGATGGCTCCCCGGACCCTCGTGATCCTCAATCCCATGAGCCGCGCCGGGGTAACCGCCAGACGGTGGACCTCGGTGGAGCGAAAATTGCGGGAAGTGCTCGGAACCATCGAGGTGGAGCAGACCCGGGGTCCGCGGGACGCCGAGCGCCTGGCTCGAGAGGGCGCGCGCGCCGGGTTCGAGCGAATCGTCGTGGCCGGCGGCGACGGGACCCTGAGCGAAGTGACCTCGGGCTTGCTCGAGGCCGGCCTTGGCGATGCCGTCGAGGTCGGGCTGCTTCCCCTGGGCACCGGCGGAGATTTTCCGCGCAGCCTGGGCCTCCCCCGCGATCTCGACAGCGCCATCGCCTGCATCGCGGCGGGAATCCGGCGGCGAGTCGACGCGGGCCGGGTCCGATACATCGACCTGCGGGGGCGCGAGGTCGCGACCCACTTCCTGAACGTCATGAGCGCCGGAATCAGCGGATTCATCGTCGAGGGGATGAAGAGCACCACGCGGGCCCTGGGCGGCACGGCAGCTTTCTTGATCGCGACCCTGCGAGGGGTCGTGAGGTATCGCGCGGAGCCGGTGCGCCTTCGCGTCGACGGTGAGTGCGTCTACGAAGGTCCTCTGCTGTTGGCGGTCGCGGCGAACGGGCGCTATTTCGGCGGGGGCATGGCGGTTGCACCCAAGGCGGAGCTCGACGACGGCTTGCTCGATATCGTCTGGGTGCCGGAGATCTCGAAGCGGAGGCTCATCGCCAAGCTCGGCCTGATCTACCGGGGCCGGCACCTCGACGAGCCCGAGATCGGGTATCGGCGGGGCCGGGTGGTCGAGATGGAGGCTCTGGCCGGATCGGTTCCTCTCGAGATCGACGGCGAGTTCCGGGGAGCGCTACCCGCGCGCGTCGAGATCTTGCCGAATGCCCTCTCGCTCGTCGGACCCGTGGGTTGAGCGGCGGCGTTCTCGCCCAGGTCCGTTCGGCGTGCGCTCGGGTGATGGACGGCGCGCGCTGGGTTCGGATCGTGCCGGAGGCTCTCGCGGCGCTGGCCCAGGACCTGGCCGAAGCGCGGCCGCCCGACCCCCACCTGGACCCGGCCCACGACCCCACCGGGGACAGCGATGCGCGCCTGGCCTACGTCCTGATTCTGGACGCGATCAACTTCGGCTCGGGCTATTTCCCCTATCTGTCAAAACGTCCAGGTCTCTCGGGCTATTTCACCGTGGCGATCCGTCTGAGGGAACGTTTCCAAGCGAGGGGACCCTGGAACGCCACCGATCTCTCCGCGCT
>JACZXC010000381.1 GCA_022571825.1 Myxococcales bacterium
CCCGCTCGCACCTCGAGCTCTTCCGGAATACCGAGGACGGCTCTCGGCGTCACACGTTGATCGAGCGCCTCGACGAAACGCGGACTCCCATGGGGGCGCGGCGCTTGGCTCGCTGGATCGCCTACCCGTTGACCGACCCCGCGGCGATTGGTGCCCGCCAGGAGGCCGTAGCGCTCCTGGCGGCGCAAGACCGACCGCGCGCTCGGTTGCGCGAGGCCCTGCAACCCGTGCGCGATCTGGAGCGGTTGCTGGGCAAGGCCGCGCGGCCAGGCGCGACACCGCGGGACCTCGCCAGTCTGCGCGGATCCCTGGAGGCCCTTCCGGCGGTCCATGCGGTGGTTGCAGCCATCGAGGACCGTTCTCAGGATGCGCCGGATCACGGCGAGGACGGTCCCCTTCTGCGCGCACCGGCACCTGTGAGCGAGGTTGCGGAGCTGTTGCGCGAGGCGCTGGTCGACGAACCGCCGGCGGTGCCTCGGGGGTCTCGCGGAGCCGGTGAGACGGGCACCATCCGCGACGGTTTCCACGCGGAGCTCGACCGGCTACGGCAGGGTGTCCGCAAGGGGCGTGAGTGGATAGCGGGTCTGGAAGCGAGGGAGCGGGAGCGCACGCAGATCTCGAACCTGCGGATCCGATTCCATCCCGTTCACGGCTACGGCATCGAGGTCACCAAGGCCAACCTCGGACGCGTTCCCGCCGACTATGAGCGCAAGCAGACCCTTGTCAACGCCGAGCGTTTCACCACCGCCGAACTCCGCGAAGTCGAGGTGGGCGTGCGCGGGGGGAACGAGCGCGCCGCGGCCTTGGAGCGCGAGCTCTTCGAGTCACTTCGCCAGTCGGCACTGGAACGGGCCGCGGCGATCCGTGAAGCCGGGGAGTGCGTGGCCGAGCTCGACGCCGCCGCGAGTCTCGCCGAAGTGGCGCGGCTCGACGGCTGGGTGCGTCCCGTCGTCGACACGAGCGAAGGGCTCGCGATCCGGCGCGGTCGTCACCCGGTGGTCGAGCCGATCCTCGCCGCCCAGGGTGACGAGTTTGTCCCCAACGACGCGGATCTCGACCCTTCCGGTGTCCAGGTGCTCGTGCTCACCGGGCCGAACATGTCGGGAAAGAGCACGTACCTGCGCCAGGTTGCGCTGATCGTTCTCCTGGCTCAGATGGGTAGCTTCGTTCCGGCCGAGAGCGCGCGCATCGGAGTGGTGGATCGCATCTTCACCCGCATCGGGGCCATCGACCGCCTCACCCGCGGCGAATCGACCTTCCTGGTCGAGATGCGCGAGACGGCGGAGATTCTGGCCCATGCCTCGCGCCGGAGCCTCGTGATTCTGGACGAGATCGGACGAGGGACCAGCACCTTTGATGGGCTCTCGATCGCCTGGGCGGTCGTGGAGTACTTGCACGACACACCCGGACTCGGGGCGCGGACACTGTTCGCTACCCATTATCACGAGCTGGCGGATCTGACGCGGACCCACGCCCGGGTCCGAAACGCACACTTCGAGGCTCGGGAGTCGGGCGAGCGTGTGATCTTTCTGCGACGACTGGTGGAGGGGGCGGCGAACCGCTCCTATGGTATCCAGGTGGCGCGCCTCGCCGGGTTGCCGCCCCGGTTGATCGAACGGGCCGCCGAAATCCTCCAGAACCTGGAAGGCGACGAGTTGGATGAACGCGGCCGCCCGCGCCTCGCCGACGCGCGGGGTGGAGAACCCGCCGGCCAGCTCGGGCTGTTCGCGCCCGGGGACGCGAAGCTGGGCCCGGGCGAAGCGACGGCACTCGCCACGCTGCGGCAGACGGAGGTCGATCGCACCACACCCCTCGAAGCCCTCGAGATCCTGTCTCGCCTGGTCGCCGGACTACGGCCGCCGGGTCCCCGGGGCGTCGCGTGAGGCGGGGCGCGCTCATAGTCGTTGCGGTCGCCACCGCACTGGGTCTACTGGGAGTCGAGCGCCCGAAGAACCTCGGCGACGTCGTCGACGTCCGGTACTGGTCCTATCCGGACTACACCCGCGTGGTGGTCGAGTTCTCGAAGACGGTGAAGAGCGCCGTCAAGCACCTCCCCGCGGATGCCGGGGCGAATCGTCCCGAGCGCCTGTACCTGGACGTCGACGGGATCTGGGTGGGGCGTCGCTACGAGAGGGGCATTTCTGTCGGCGACGGCCTTCTGCGCGGAGTTCGTTTGGGGCAGAATACGCTCAGCCGAACCCGGGTGGTGATCGACGTCGACCACTTCGAGCGATACCGCTTGTTGGTACTGACCCACCCCGATCGGCTGGTGGTCGATGTGTATGGCCACCGTTCCGGCGGCGAGACGTTGGAGTGGCCGCAACGGGGACGCGCGGGCGGTCGGCTCCCCAGCGACCTGCGCCGGGTGCGGACAGTGATCATCGACCCGGGCCACGGTGGCCGCGATCCCGGCGCCACTGGGGTCGGGGGCCTCCGCGAGAAGGACGTGGCGCTGCGGCTCGCGCGGGCTCTCGGGAAGAAGCTCGAGGCGGAGGGCTTCCGAGTCGTCTATACCCGCGACGACGACCGGACCATCGGCTTGGAGGAGCGGACCGCAATCGCCGAAGCGAGCCGCGGAGACCTCTTCGTTTCGCTTCACGCCAACGCTGCTTCGCGACGGTCGGTGCGCGGCATCGAGACCTTTTACCTGGATCAAGAGCACGAGCGCCACAGTCTTGGGGTTGCCGCCCGCGAGAACGGAATCGATCGTGATCAGGTCAACGATCTCCAGAAGACCTTGACCATGCTGCGAGTGTCCGAGACTTCCGTTCAATCCCGGCGTCTGGCGAACTTCGTGCATCACGAGATGGTCGACGGAGTCGGCAGGCGATACCGCGAGATCCGGGATCTCGGGGTGAAGAAGGGACCCTTCTACGTGCTGTTTCTCTCCAACATGCCGGCGATTCTGATAGAGGCGGGCTTCCTGACCAACCGCGAGGAAGCACGCCGACTCCGCCGCGGCGACTATCTGAATCGGATCGCGACGCAGATCACCGCGGGACTCGTGCGCTACCGTGACGAGCCGCCGGCGGTGGCGATGCGAGGCGGGGGATGAAGGCTCCTTCCATCGACTCGTTCCTCGCCGCGCTGGATGGAGTTCCGGTGCCCGGAGCCCCCGGGACCGAGCCGGCGGTCGCTCGGGTCGTTCGCGAGTACACGCAACGGGTGCGCGAATTTCTGAGCGACCTGCACCGCTCCGGGGCCAGTGGACTCGCGGTGAATGAGATCCACTCGGATCTCATGGATCAACTGGTCCGTCGCCTATTCGCATTGGCGGAGGAGTCCTATTTCGGGTCCGGAGGCGAAGAGCCTTCCAGCGTGTGCCTGCTGGCCGTCGGCGGCTACGGCCGTCGTGAGATGAGCCTGCATTCGGACGTCGATCTGCTGTTCCTCTAT
>JACZXC010000382.1 GCA_022571825.1 Myxococcales bacterium
TCGATCTCGAGGGAGATGGAGATCTCGACATCGCCGTGAACAACTTCCACGGGAAGGCGACGATCCTGCGCAACGAGGTCGGGAAGCGGGGCGGTTGGCTGAAGCTGCGCCTCGTCGGAGACCCTGCACGCGGCACGAACCGCGACGCGATCGGCGCGCGCATCACGGTGATCACCGGGGACGGCGCGCGCCGGCACCGGGAGGTGCAGGGCGGCTCGGGCTATCTGTCCTTCAACCCCACGCAGCAGCACGTCGGCATCGGTGGCTTCGCCGCCGCAGACGCCCGAATCACCTGGCCGAACGGCGACGTCCAGACTGTGGCCGGGCTCCTCGCAAACGCGGCCTACGAGGTGCGCCAGGGGCGGCCGGGCGCGCAGCCTGCCGACTGAGGGACCCCCCGTCTCCGTTCGGTCTCCGCGCAGCGCTGTCTCAGCGCTGTGTTGGGGAGTCGACGCGTGTCGCAATGCCGACGGACTTCGCAACTCAAGAGGTTAACTACTCAACAACTCAACAACTCTTCGTCGGAAACAAGTTTCTCAATTATGGAAAACATTTTCCCATCCGTCGGCTGGGGTGTCTCCGCGACGTGAATATTTCCGTAGCAATTCCAAGGAGTTCCAGACCGGGCTCCAGAATTCCGCTCGCGGCATGATAATTGCTTCTTTTCCATTGACCTCTCCGCGGACCGCCAAGACGATGGCTTCTAACGGTGTGACTTCCCAGGCGGTGCGCCGGTGGTTGGTCACTTGGGAGGTAAATCGCCAATGCGTGCCAGCAAGCTCGTGATCGTCGGGTTGGCTGTCGTGCTCTTCGTGATTGCATCGGCTCGTCAGTCGTTCGCAGGGATGGCGCTCTACGAAGGCCGGTGGATCGCGGAGTCGTTCGGCAACGACAGGGTGAACATCGGGACCGAGGAGTCGCAGTACTTCGAGGTGCTCGGGATTCCGCAAGGGATCAACTGTCATGACATAGCGCCGCTGTGCGACATCACGTCGACACCCTCGACGGGCGCCGGGGCGTGGAACCCCCTCGGCCCTAGCTGCAGGCCGCTCACGGCGCTCGAGAAGCCGCGCCCCGCGAAGAATGAAACACTCACGCCCTCGGGCGCTCGTTGCACTGGTACTCCCGGAGCCGTACACACGGGAACGAATCCGACTCCGACTCTGATACCGCTCCGCCCCCACACTCGGGGAGGATTCACAACAACCATCGGAGCGCAGGCGGTCCCCTGCGACAAGACCCCCCCGCTCTATCGAAACACGGCCTTCACCGCGGGGGGGGGAGCTCCGGACAACCAAACCTGCGAAGCCGACGACACGGTCGCTCTCGGCGTGACGAACGTGTACCTGGGGCCGGGCAACGCCAAGCGCGGAATCGCGATGAAGGGCGCCCCCCTCACGGGCTCCGGGGTTGCGACGACGACGGGCACGTCGTTCAAGTTCCCGGCGGCTAAAGCGGCCCCGGGACCCCCCTTCGGCATGCGCCGGACGACCGAAGGTTCCTTCATCGGCGAGGGGCCGTACCTCTACAGCTACACCTACGCCAACTTGCGGAACGATGCGGGGAGCTTCGGGCCCGGTAAGGGCTTCTTCTCTGTGGCTGCCCCGGGGGCCCCACTGACCTTCAAGAACAATCAGGGCATCAACATTTTTGCACGCGTCACGGTGACGCCACATGCGAACCGGTTTGGCGGTGTCATGAAGCTCCTGGGAACCTACAGGAACAAGGTCTGCTACTTCTACGGGGGTGGCTGCGGGCTCGGCATCGGCACTTGGGGGTACCAGGATATCGGGACGGCGGGCTACAAGGCCGGGGGGGTCGTCACGGCTTCCTGGACGACTTCATTTCTGCAAGTCTACTACAACACGCAGCTCGGAACCTTCGCCAAGTACGATGTCGTCGAGCAGCGCTTCCCGTGGACGACGGGGACCGTGACGGTCAGCGCAACCGCGCGCGGGCCGAACAAGACCTTTGAGAAACGCGTGGGCTTCGACAACCGTGTCGACGGCGTCGGGACAGTCCAGCTGGTGAGCCCGCTCCTCACGCAATGGCTCGGGCAATTTGGGGCCGCCGCAAAGTTCGAGACCGGCGGCATCGGGGTCATGCAGATCAAGTTCATCCCGGAGCCTTCGGTGAACATCGGCCTGGTGGCCTGCCTGTTGGGACTCGCGGTGCTGAAGCGGTTCCGTCGTTCCTGAGGCGGACCGTCAACCCACCTGCAACAAGCCCGGGTGATCACCCGGGCTTGTTGCTTCTGGGACCACACCAGCGACTCCCTTCCCCCCTGGTCTGAATCCGCGGATGCAGGCTAGAGTGGCCCGGTGTCGACCCGCCTCCTCGCCCGGCGATGGTTCACCGCCGTCGCCGCAACCGGTCTCGTCGTGGGCGCAGTGGCCCTACAGCTGGAGATCCGTACCAACCCGCGGCCGCTGGGCGGCCCCTACGAGATCGCCACGCTCGCGGGGCGTGACGACCTCAATCTGCTCTTCGTCCTGATCGACACCCTGCGCGCCGATCGTCTCAGCGCCTACGGCTACGACCGCGAGACGAGCCCGAACATCGACGCGCTGGCCGCCACCGGTGTCCGCTTCGCGGAGCACCTGGCCCAGTCATCCTGGACGAAGTGCTCGATGGCTTCCCTGTGGACGGGCACCTACCCGGCGCGGACCGGCGTGACCCGGGCGCCCCATGCCCTCTCGGACGAGGCCCGGATGCCCGCCGAGATCCTCAAGGACGCCGGCTTTCGCACCTATGCGATCTGGCGGAACGGATGGATCCGCCCGGCCTTCGGGTTCAGCCAGGGATTCGAGGTCTACCACAGCCCGCGAGCCAGCCCGGTTCCGGCGAGCGTCCGGCGCGAACGGCCATCCGCCTCCATCGTCGGTACGGACCAGGATACGGTCCACTCGGCGATCGAATTCCTGCGCAGCCACGGAGGCGAGCGCTGGTTCCTCTATCTCCACCTGATGGACGTTCACCAGTACGTCTACGACGAAGACACCGCGCTCTTCGGCACCACGTATTCGGATATCTACGACAACTCGATTCGCTGGGTCGACCGTGTGCTGGCGAGCCTGATCGGCCAGCTCGACGCACGCGGGCTGCGGGAGAAGACCCTGATCGTGCTGGCGGCGGACCACGGTGAAGCCTTCGGCGAGCACGGCCGAGAAGGGCACGCGCGGGACGTCTACGGCGAGGTCACCACCACCCCTCTGATCCTGAGCTTCCCCTTTCGCCTCGAGCCGGGCCTGGTCATCGAAGCCCCGTCCGAGAATGTGGATATCTGGCCGACCCTCCTCGACCTGCTCGGCCTACCGCCCCTCGACGACGCGAACGGTCGCTCGCGTCGGCCGGAGATCCTCGCCGCCGCACGGGGGTTGCCCGCGCCGGCTC
>JACZXC010000383.1 GCA_022571825.1 Myxococcales bacterium
AAGCCAATGAGGCGAACTTCCGGATCGCGCGGCTGTACCACGCGGTCCGGGGCAAGCCGAGCAAGACGCGGATCGTCTCGCGGCGCTGGTCCTATCACGGCGCAACGCGTGGCGCGGGAAGCGCCACCGGGATCGAGTTCTACCACCTGCTGAGCGAGCCCGACCCGGGCCACCTCCACATGGCCGCGCCCTAGTGCTACCGCTGTGAATTCGGCAAGACCCATCCGGGCTGCGGCCTCCCCTGCGCGACCGACCTGGAGGCGCTGCTCGAGCGCGAAGGTCCCGACAACGTGGCAGCGCTGATCGTGGAGCCCGTGATGGGGACCGGCGGGATCCTGGTACCGCCGCCGGACTACTTCGACGCCATCACGGACATCTGCAAGCGCCACGACGTTCTGCTCATCCTCGATGAGGTGATCACCGGATTCGGTCGCACGGGCCGGTGGTTCGGCATGGAGCACTGGAGCATCCGGCCGGATCTGGTCTCCCTGGCCAAGGGCTTGTCTTCGGGCTACCTGCCGCTTTCCGCCTCGGTGCTCTCCGACCCGGTATACGAGACCCTGCGCGATGGAATGCCCGAAGGCCTGCCCTTCATGTTCGGGCTCACCAGCAACAACCATCCGGCCTGCTGTGCCGCAGCCCTCGCGAACCTCGACATTGTCGAAAACGAAGACCTAGTGGAGAATGCGCGGCGAGTGGGCGCCTATCTGCTGGAACGGCTGCAAAAGTCGTTCGGAGACTCGCCCATCGTCGGCGAGATCCGCGGCGTCGGCATGCTCGCCGCCATGGAGATCGTGCGCGACCGCGAAACCCGGGAGCCCTTCCCCAACCTGGCCGACCCGGCCTGGATCGCCCATACCGCCTTCGATCGGGGCCTGATCGTGCGCGCCCTGTTCCAGTGCATCGCCTTCGCCCCGCCGCTGGTCGCCACCACCGCGGACATCGATCGCATGATCGGCATCCTCGAAGAGCTCTGGCCCGAAGCCGAGCGGCGGGGGGACGGTCCTCGGCGCTGAACTGGCGGGGACCTGGGCGCGCCTCAGCCCAGCGCGCTGGCGGTTCCCAGGAGAACCCGGGTCGCGTCCTCCTTTTCGACCCAGACATCACAGTGGACGCGCGTTCGGGTCCCCTCGGCGACCTCCTCCCGAACCTTGCCGTAGGCCGTGACCGTCTCGTCCACCCACAACACGTTGGTGAGCTTGACCGACATCTTGCCGCCGGCGATCCAGCCCATTCCGAAGCTGTCCTGCATGACCTGAGACACGAAGCAGGTGGTCATCATCCCCTGCACGACGATGTTGGGGAAGCCCAGCTTCTTCGCCTGCTCGCGGTCCGTGTGATAGTTGCGCCCCGGTCCCGAGAACATCCAGCATCGCCGCTCGTCTACGGTCTTCCGGGTTGGTGTCAGGTCAGCGCCGGTGGCCGTGGGGAACGGCGGGCGCGCCTTCCGGGTCCGCTTGCGCTCCGCCGTGGACGCGTCGACCACGAATCCCCCATCGGACCCGCTCTCCGGAAGGAAGGACTGGAAAGTTCGACCCCGCACCAGCAATCGCCCGTCGGCGTCGTCGAAGAGGTCGGTCTCGTTGATCACGTAGTCCCGACCGCGCTTCGACCATCGATCGATGATCGTGGAGCGCGAGCGCACGCGGGAGCCGATCATGATCGGCGCGAACAGCTCCCAGTCTTGCTGGGCGTGCAGGTTTCCGAACAGGTTCTTCAGGTACCACTCGCCCACGAAGCGGTAGCACTCCGAGTGGTAGAGCAGTGCCGGGGCCACATCCCGGTAGAGCGGGCTCGGGTCGTCGAGGGCGTCGGCGTAGAACGCCACCACCTCGGGGGTGACGTCGTAGCGGTTCGAGCCGCAGTGGCGACCGACGAAGGCCGGCTCTCCCTTCAGATTCATCGGAACCTCCGGGTCTCGGGGCGCGCTCTATGGTATTTCACCGCGCGTGGCATCGCCCCTGACCCCCTTCGGTTCCGCCGGCTCCGTCGGCCGGTGGCTCGAGCGACGCGCACGAAACGATGGGGACCGGGTCGCCATCATCGACGCAGAGCGGTCGCTCGACTACCGGATGCTTCACGAGCGCAGCCTGCGATGCGCGGCGGCCCTCGCGAACACCGGGCTCGCCCGCGGCGACCGGGTCGCCCTGCTGCTGTGGAACCGTTCGGCGGTTCTCGAGGTCGTCTTCGCCGTCGCGCGGCTGGGCGCGATCGCCGTCCCGATCAATGCGCGCTTCACCGCGCACGAGATCCATCGCATCCTCGCGCACTGCGAGCCGCGGGTGCTGATCCATGAAGCGGGGCTCGCAAAGATCGCCGAGGCGGCCTGTGCCCAATCTGACCCGGAGCCGTTGCGGATCGCGTGCGGGGGTGAGCCGGATGCCTACGAAGCAGCGTTGGTCCAGAGCCCGCCCCTCGAACGGATCGAGGCGGTCTCGCCCGAAGATCCGCTGCTCCTGATGTACACGTCGGGCACGACCGGGGCTCCCAAGGGCGCCCTCCTTCCCCACCGCAAGACCCTCTTCAACAGCCTCAATGCCGAGATCTTCTTGGAGTTGAGCCCAGAGGATCGCGTGCTGGTGGTGCTTCCCCTCTTCCACTCTTTCGGACTCAGCATTCTGTCGCTGCCCACCCTCTATGCCGGCGGCACCCTCGTGCTCGAACGCCGATTCGACCCCGCCGCCGTCTGGGAAAACGTCGAACAGCATCGCATCACGTTCATCGGCGGCGTGCCCACACAGCTCATCGCGCTGCTCGATGCCCTGGATCGAGCGCCGGAGAGACCCCGCGACCTCCGTTCACTTCGTTTTCTGTTTACGGCGGGCTCTGCCATTGCCCCCGAAGTTGTCCGCGGCTACGAGGCCCACGGTCTGCTTCTGAAACAGGGATTCGGCCAGACCGAGACCTCGATTCTCTGCTGTCTCGACTCCGGCGACGCCCTGCGCAAGGCGGGCAGCGTGGGCCGGCCGGTGCTTCACGCCGAGGTCCGAGTGGTCCAACTCGCGAGCCTGGAAGAGACGCCGGCGCAGTGGTGTAACACCCGGGTCGGGGAAACCGGCGAGATCGTGGTGCGAGGTCCGATCACGATGCTGGGCTATTGGAACGATCCCGAGGCCACCGCCGAGGTCCTGCATGCGGGGTGGCTTCGGACCGGCGACCTGGCCACCGTCGACGCCGAGGGCTTTCTCACCCTCGTGGGCCGGGGGCGGGACCTCTACATCTCGGGCGGCGAGAACGTGTACCCCGCCGAAATCGAGGCCGTGTACGCCGAGCATCCCGCGATTCGGGAGGCCGCGGTGATCGGCGTTCCAGATGCGAAATGGGGCGAGGTCGGGCGAGCCTTCGTAGTACTCCAGCCGGGATTCTCTCTCGACCCCGACGCGCTGCGCCGC
>JACZXC010000033.1 GCA_022571825.1 Myxococcales bacterium
GGAAGAGACGGAAGCTGAGGGTTCGACGGGAACATCGAGACCCCCACCGACGGCGCCCCGCCCACGAAGACGCTGTGGGTCAGGGCCATGAACTGGGCCGGCGACGTCAAGTTCGCCGCCAGTCGAAGACTTCCGCAGTCCGTCAGCCGGATCAGGCTCTGGAGAAAGGCCTCGCCCGCGGGATCGTCTCGCGACTGCACGGCGTGGATGCAGACCGCACCCGAACGCGCCGCGACCAGAGCCTCGGCCGTCGCGAGGGCGCGCTCCGGAGAGTCGGGTAGCCCATCGGAGAAGATCACGATCGCCGCGCGGCCGCTTCGACTGGCCAACGCGCCGCCGATCTCATCGAAAACGTCGCGAAGCGGGGTCAGGCCGCCCCGCCCGTCGATCGATCCCAGGAGCTCCAAGGCCTCGGTGTGGCCCGCGAGCAACTCGCGATCGAAAGGTGCCAGGGGCCACACGATCCGGTCGTCGCCACCGAAACCGATGGACGACGCCCAGTATCCATCCCCGTCGGCTTCGGGCATCGAAGCCACGAAGCTTCGGGCCAGGGCCTTGGCCTCGGGGAAGCTTCCTCCCTCATACATGGTCCCGGAGGCATCGGCGACGACGAACACGTGGTCCACCACCGACCCGGCCCCACCGGTGAACTGGAGCGGGGAGACCGCAAACGGCGCGCGGGTCGGAAGCGACGGCGCGCAGCCAATCCCGACGACAACGACAACGACAGCGATCAGAGCAGTCGGCGAAACGGGAATCTTCGACACTGGGGAGGCTCCTCGCCCCGGGGAATGGGGCCCATCCAGGCACAGCATCTCACATCCCCGCGGCCGTCAACACCCCCCGTGGCCGGCCTCAGCCCCGCCGCCGCCGCTTCCAGCCGTAGTGGGGATGGCGAGCCACCAGGGTGCGCTGTCGGAAGGCCATCACGAACAGCGCTCCCGCGCCGAATCCACCCACGTGCGCCCAGAATGCGATTCCGCCGCCCCTCTGTCCCAGGGCGAGGGCACCGCCGACCAGCTGCACCAGAAACCAGTACCCGAGCATGAAGACCGCGGGAACCACGATGCGCGTCACCCAGAACCCGAGAACCACCAGCATGTGCACGCGCACCCTCGGGTAGAGCACGATGTACGCGCCCATCACACCTCCGATCGCCCCCGAGGCACCCACCATGGGGACACCTGAATCGGGCTGCGAGAGCAGCTGGAGGGCCGCCGCGGCGAGACCGCACAATAGGTAGAAAAAAACGAAGCGGACGTGCCCCATCGAGTCCTCGACGTTGTTTCCGAAGAGCCACAGGAACCACATGTTTCCGATCAAGTGGAACCAGCCGCCGTGGAGAAACATCGAGGTGAACAACGTGTACCAAGTCGGTCCGGACGTGATCACACAGGTGTGATCCGGGCCCAGGGGAAGATGGGTTCCGGACGGAAAACGATTCAACAGGTCGCCCGGAATCATGCCCAGCTCGCAGACGGACGCGGCGAGCTTCGGATCGCTTCCCAGACCCTGAGCCGTGGCCCAGACCGCGACGTTCGCGGCGATCAGCGCAAGGGTGGTGACGGGTCTCAGAAAGGTGGGATTGTCGTCACGAATGGGAAACACGGATCGTTCTCGTCGGCCCGGGGATCAGACGTCGACCGGCAGCTCGAGAGTTTCGGCCATGGCTCAACCGCTGGATTGGACCGTCGGCGTCCGCTTGTAGGTTTCCGAGAGCACCGCCATCAGTCCGACGTCGCTCAGGGGCTCAGCCGGCCGTTCGACGGCAAGGCCGCGTTTCGCGACATCGGCGATCAGCTGATCCAGGACTTCGTCGAAATCGAGGTCGTCGCTGTGGTCTTCGTAGACCTTCAGCGCGGCATCGTCGCGAAAGACCTGGGCCTTCCACGAGACGCTCACGCGGATCTCGGCGAAGGACACGCGCAGGAGCTCGCGTTCCCGGTCCACCACGGCCCAGTCATCGCCCCCGAGCCAGGTCAGCTTCGAGTCGAGGCTCATCCCGCGCCGGAACCTGGTTCCCGCTGGGCCGGTTCCGTCGGCGCGGTGGAACATGAAATCGTTGTCCCCGACCAGCGCGGTGTTCGGTGTGGGCGGCACCGTGCGCGGTGCCGCGTCGGGGCCGTCGGGCCAGTAGGTGAAGCTTCCGCCCTCCCCTTCGTACCACCAGGACACCGCGGTCGCGATGAGTACGCGCCAAGGCTCGAAGAGTCCGCTGCGCCCCATGGTGACCAGAAACCAGATCGGATACTGCGTGCGGTCGATGCCGCGAAATGCGGGAACGTCGGTGTGGCCGACGTCGTAGTCCGGAATCGGAAGCGTCAGATTCGAGTAGACCATCTGGGGACGCACCAGGGCGCCGTCGAACACCTTACGGGCGGCCTCGGCCAGCACCTCGCTGCGCAGGATCGGCTCGACGCCGTCGACGATCGGCTGATCGTAGGCCCAGTCGCCCCGAAAGATGGGAGCGACGAACAGGGATTCGGAACCGCCCTCACCCTCGGACTTCTGGCTGAGGACCTGCTGCTCCCGAGCGTTGGCGAAGTAGCGTTGGACCGGCGGGTAGGGCGCATTGGCTTCGACCAGCCGGCGCACCAACGTCGCATCGTCGAGCACGCGGTCGACGGCCACCGGTGGACGCGGAATCAAGCTGTGCATGAGAACCTCTCGACTCCTGCGACGACCGGCCGAGTCTACCACGCGATCCCGAGCAGACCCTCGACCCCGAGCCGACACCTTTTGCCTCAGTCGCCCGAAGCCGGGTGTCCGCACCCCTTGGATTGCCGCGCGCACTCGGGTAAAAGGGAACCACGGGGCCGATGCGGAACGATCTCGACTTCTCAAAACCGCTGACGTGCGACGTCGCCATCGCCGGCGCGGGTCTGGCCGGCCTGGTGGCCGGCGCGATCCTTAGCCGGCACGGGCAACGGGTGGTCGTCGTGGATCGCAACCCCGAGGTGGGGGGCCGGGGCGGCTCGACTCCCCATCGCGGCTACCGGCTCGACGGGGGCTGGCGCGACGGACGGGACGTCACCGACCTTCAGGTGGGATGGCGCTACGGACAGCTCGCGGCGCGCGAAGCCCAGGTGGACCTGCCGCTGCGGATCGTGAAGCCGGCGGTTCGCGTCCACCATCTGCCGGAATCGCCGTCCGACGGCGATGGGTCGGTGGTGGAGGGTCGCTGGGGCGCCCGCGGTTTCCTCGACCTGGCGCGCGATGGTTTTGGCTGTCCCCCGGCGCGGCTCGGGGATTTCGGGAAGGCGTTGGCTCGGATCGCGGGGGCCTCCCCGGAGGAACGCCGATCCGCGCTGCCGATTCCGTTGGCGGACTGGCTCGAGGCTCGGGTCTCGGAACCCGAAGTGCGCCGCGCGATCTTGACCCTGGTCACCGTGATCTATTGCGAGTTTCCCGAGCGCGCCTCGACGGGCCGGCTGATGGGATTCCTGGCCGAACGCCCCGATCTTCCGCGACTCCAGACCGCCTACCCCGACCACGAGGAGATCGGCGGCATGCAGGGGTTGATCCAACCCTGGGCCGACAGCATCGAGGCGCGGGGCGGACGCATCCTGCTGGGACTCGAACCCGCCCAGGTCACCTTCGAGGGGACCCGGGTCACCGGACTCGTCGCCCGCGACGCCAGTCATCTGGTGCTCGAGGTGCGCGCTCCCGCGGTGGACCTGGCCGCGCCCCTCTGGGAGGCCCTGCCGCTGCTGCCGCCCGAGCGGATCGATCCCGAGCTCGCCCGCCTCGCCCGGGCACTCGAAGACGAACAGGCGGATGCGATCTGCTGGCAGGCGGGGCTCACCCGCATCCCGCGGCTTCGCTCGACCGGAGAGCCCGAGGGACACGTCGGCTGGAACCGGGTGCTGATCGGGCCCGGGCGGCGCTACGCGGGCGGCTTCCACCTTCCGTCTCTGGCATCGCGGCGCTCGGCGCCCCCGGGCCGACATCTGCTGCACGCCTTCATCGGTCGCT
The DNA here is from genome assembly GCA_022571825.1 of Myxococcales bacterium. Classification (GTDB taxonomy): domain Bacteria; phylum Myxococcota_A; class UBA9160; order UBA9160; family SMWR01; genus JACZXC01. The sequence continues at coordinate 3,976 of JACZXC010000033.1, forward strand.
GGCTCACGCGCGAGCAGTCGATGACCTGGGCGGAATCGCGTGATGCGATCCAGCGCATGATCCGCCACCTGAAGCGCTTCTATCTCGATCTCGAGGAGTGCATCGAGTGGTCGGCGATCCAGTGGATCGAACGTCCCGCGTGCCTGGCCTGGTATTGGGCAACGATCGTCCGTCACGGCGTTCGCGCGCCGGGCTGCGACGGGCTCTACCTGGGAAGCACCACGCTGGAGAGCGATGCCGGTCCCGTCGACATCGCGGCCCACGCCGGGCTCGAAGCCGCCCAGGCGATTCTCGCAGACGCCCGGCTCTCCGAGCCGGGGTGAAGCGGAGTCCATGGGCGCGAGCGAGATCGACGAAGCGACGTTGGAGCAGCAGGAACAGACCTTCGCCCGCGCCTTCCAGGCGGGAGACATCGCCCTCGCGCGCGGTCTCTATCACCCGGAAGTCGTCTATCGGAGTCCCACGGTGCGCCTCTTCGACTGGCCTTCGCGGATCGAAGGCCTCGAGAAGACCCTGGAGTTCATACAGCTCACCCTCGCGAACTGTCCGAACACGTCGTATCGGGCGGTCGAGAAGGCCTGCCTCCCGGACGGAAGCTCCGCCTTCGCTCGCATCCACTTCGATTGGGACCGGGACCGCACCCGGCTGCGCTCGAACTACGTTGTGCTCTATCGGTATCGCGACGGACGCATCCTGCGACAGGAAATCTACTACGACCCCAGCGGCAAGCCGGAGAGACTGTCGCGTTCGGCCGACGACTCGCGATAGTCGGATTCGTCCAGGTCTGTAGCTTCCGGATGCGTGCGCAACGCCTGCGCGGGGCTTCCGTGGAGGCTGCGCGCGCGACTCCACCCCCCGGCTTCCGGGCTTCATGCACGCGTCCGATCGCCGATACAGATTGGAAAGCCGATCTCTGTGCCGTCCAGAATGCTGGAGTTCGATCTGAAGCGCCTCGTCATCCTCGCATCACTCGCCACGATCGGTGGATTCGGCGCCACCCGGGCCGCCGACGCCACGCCCATGCTGGCGCTGTTTCGCGTCGCCCCCACCGCCGAAGAGCAGAGTACGCGCATCACACCCGCTACCGAGCGGCCCCTTCTGATTTGGGGTGCGATCGCGGCGCTGATGCGGGAGAGCCTGGCCGACGGTCTGGCCTTGGGAGCCGTCTCCGTCGGGGAGCCGACGTCCGGAACCTGGACATCGCCGTTCCCAACTCCGGTCTCGCTCCGGCTCGGGAAGACCGTCGTCAGTGAAGCGCTCCAGAGCATCCACGATCCCCTCCAGCTTCGGCGCCGCTGACCGCTAGTCCAGCCGGGCCTCGCGCTCGCCCGTCTTGCAGGGCCCGCCTTTCGCCTCCCGCGGCCTTCGGCCTTGGGCGCCTTCGGCTCACTGCGCGGCCTTCGGCCTTGCCGCTCGTGCTCGGGCTCCGGCACTTCGCTCGCCTTCGGATCAGGGCTAGCGACCGGGGCCGAGCATCGTCAGGTGCACCACCGCCTCGCGCCGACCGTCGAGACCGAGCAGCGCATTGAATTCGTCGTCTAGAAACGCCGCGAGGTTGCGAGCCACAGCGCCCACGGCCTCGGCGGCCAGGTAGATCCGCTGTGCAATTCCCCCCGCTTCGATCAGCAGGTCGCGGTAGCTCCGGTCGCCGGTCCGGGAGACCGACTCGGCCAACCGCGCCACCATCACCAGCCCCGCTGCGGCTTCGCCGGCCTTCGCCTGACCGAGGCAGGCCCGCTTCATCGCCGAGCGCAGATCACCGGAGCGGATGAGGCCCAGGCGCGGGACCTCGGGCTCATAGTGGTAGAGGCCCGGGGCCAGATCGCGCACCCTGTGGGCGACCAGATGGATCTCGACCCCCGGCGTTCGCCGCAAGGGGTCGTGGCCCCGCGCCATTTCGAGCACGAAGGCGAGATCCCCGAGAGCCAGAGGCTGACTGTCAAAGACGCTCGCGGAGCGCCGGGTCCGAATCGTTTCCTCCACCGCGGCGCTTGGATTCGCGCGGGCCCTCTCGAGTACCACACCCGATGCGGCGCGGCCCCGGGGTGCCAATGGATGGGGAGCCGGACGGGCCATCGGCGCCGGAATCAGCTTGGTCGCCTGGTGGTAGCGGTCCGGTGCACTGCCCCGTGTGGGTACGGCGGCGGGATCGACCCGCTGCAACTCCCCCAGGGCACGCGGCGCACCCATCACCGCATTGCTGGGAAGCCCGATGGCGTGCACCGCGCAGACGGTTTCCTCGCGGCCGTCGACGCCCAAGAGCGCATTGAGCGCGTCGTCGTGGAAACCCAGGGCGCAGGCTTCGCCGAACCCAGCGGACCGAGCTGCGAGCCGCAGGTTCTCCCCGATGTGCCCCAAGTCGATCATCGCGAAGCGATAGCCGCGGTTGGCGTAGCGGTGGCGGTAACGTCGAAATACGTTCGTGAGGAGAACGACCGCCGGCGCGCGCGAAATTCCGGCGGGCGACTCGAGCGCCGCCGCGACCGGGGCCATGAACGAACCCGACCGAAGCGCGACGAGCTCGTGATCCAGAACCGCGTAGTAGTAGACGCCGGGAGCCAGACCGCCCACGCGCTCGGCCACCAGGTAGACCTCACCCGCGTAGAGCGCGCCGGCCGAAGGCGCCGCCCGAAGCCGCAGGTCGCGTCCGCCGGCCCGCACTCGGCCGGTGACGCCGTTGGTGAAATGGAGAAGTCGGGAGAGCGCGGCGAGAGGGATCGCATCCTCACGGAAGCCCGGGGTCGGCGCATAGCGACGGACGGTTCTCGCCAACGACATCGTCGAGGGGATCTCGACGGTCGGTAGGCCCACGCGTTTCGCATCGGGGTAGGGCTTGAACGCGGAGAGCGGATCCCGCAGCGATCGCAGTCGCACTCCCAGGGCGCCGAAGCGCGTGTTGCCGGTCTCGGCGTGGATTGCAAGCGGGTGCTCCGCCGCGGCGGCCTCCGACGCAGCGGTGAGGGCACCCGCAAAGAGTCGAAACAAGCCGCGCCGGTCAGTCTTCATGCGCCTGGACCGCGTCGAAGCTTCGGGTTTCTCATCGGCCTCCGCCAGGGAGGTTCGCGAAGCGGACTCAGGAGCAGTGGGGGTCGTGCCCCCGACTCCGCGCGGCCTCCTGAATCAGCACGGCCTTCGCCATTCGCCGCTGTAGATCCCGGATTCGCGTGTCCGAGGACGGGTGGGTGGAGAGAAGCTCCGGCGGGGCGATCCCACCGGCGCGCGCCATGTTCTCCCACAGGCTCACGCTCGCCCGGGGGTCGAAGCCCGCCCGCGCCATCAGATCGAGTCCGATCCAGTCAGCTTCGCTCTCCTGGATCCGACTGAAGGGAAGCAGGACGCCGACTTGAGCGCCGAGGCCGAGCAGCGCGAACAGCTGCGGGTTCGCCGACGATCCGGCGCCGACGATCACCTGGGCCAGTCCGAGGCCGCTCTCGACCACCCAGCTCTGGGAAACGCGCTCGTTGGCATGGCTGGCGAGAACGTGCCCCACCTCGTGACCGATCACCGCCGCCAGCTGATGCTGACCCCGCGCGACCTCGAGGAGACCCGTGTAGACCCCGATCTTTCCTCCCGGAAGCGCGAACGCATTGACCGCCTTGTCGTGAAACACCGTGACTTCCCATTCGGTTCGCCGCTCGCTGTCGGCCAGCGCATCCACCACGGCGTTGGCCACGCAACGTACATAGGCGTCGGCCACAGCGTCCCGGGAGTGGGGGGTCTCCCACTGGAGCTCCGCGTAGGCGGCGGCACCCATTTCGTCCATCGTCGATTCGGGAAACAGGCGCAGCTGGGAACGGCCCAAGGGCGAGGTGGCGCAGGCCGCGAGCAGCGTGGCCAGCAACGCAAGTGCGTGGGCACGGTGGAGGGATTCCATAGGTCGCGGGCTCTAGGGTACACGGAATGCGAACGCCGCCGACGAGCCCGACCTCGGCGCCGCCAATTCGACCCGATACAGACCCGGCGTGAGCCAGGTGGCGGGAACACCGATCTCCACCTCCGTGGCGCCGGACTCGGGCGCCCGGCGCTCGCGAAGCTCGCGGCGACCGGTCGAGTCGCTCACGCGAATCTGCACTTCGCGCTCCCCGCCCCAGCCGCCGGGCAAGGGAATCCGAAGGCGGATCACGCCCCGGATCGACGGGGCCGAGACGTCGACGATGCGATCCGACTGCAAGCGCACCGTCGGAGCCGGGGACTCCGCCGAGGGCTTCCTGATGGCTGGCAGACTGCGCGCGCCCACGAAGGCTCGAGACTTCGCGGCAAGGCCTCGTGCTCCCAGGGGTTCTGCGTCGGCCAAGGCCTTCTCCTCCTTCTTCCCAGAAGCCCTCTCCAGGATGGGCGACGGCTCACGCCGCCGTACCGGAGCGTCCTTCAGCGCCGCCGCCGGAATCGGAATCTGCCGAAGCGAGGATGCGCTCTCTCGAGCCGAGAACGCCTCTTGCTCCGAGACCGCGAGCGGTCTCTTCCGCTCCGTCCGGCTGGGCGACCCCCGCGGCGACGGCAACGGCAACGGAGACGGCGCGACGGCGGGGGCCGGCAGCACCCGGTCCGAGAAGGTCGGGAGCCAAGTGGGCAGGAGGATCAGGAGCAGCACCGCGTAGGCGACCGCCGGGTGCCACGCGAGTCGACCCAGGGACGCCAGCCAGGGGCGGAGGCGTCGGCGCCGGGGCGTCGGTGTTGGCGCGGCCCCAGCCCAAGTCCCAGTCCCAGTGGCCAACCGTTCCGGGGAGAAGCGCCCCAGGGCTCGGAGCTCGTCCCGACAGGAGGGGCACGCGGTCAGGTGTCGCTCCAGGTCTCGACGCTGGCTCGCCCCCACCCCGCTGGGATCGTCCCCATAGCCGGCCAGCAGCGACGCCGACGGGTGCCGCGACGACGGGGCTCCGCCGAACCGCTCGGATCCTGGAGTTCGGCGCAGCTGATCGTCGAGCTCGGTCCACGCGCGCACCTCGGCGGAACACTCCGGACAGCGCGGATAGTGATCGCGAAACGTCGCGAATTCATCCTCCCGGGGCTGAGCCAGGAAGCCGGGCAAGTCGATCTCGAAGGCCTTGAGGCAGCTCACGGGCTCACCGGTCGCGAGGCGCGGGGGTCCCCGGTCCTTCTCTGGAAATAGGTCTGCGCATTGGCTTGCATCGGATCACGCGTCCTCGAGGTCTTCGGCGGTCTGGCCGGGCCTCGCGCTCGCCCGAGGCCGACTCTCGAGTCGGCCTCCCAGCCGCGCGCGCAGCGCCCCGAGGCTCGCGCGAAGTTTGCGCTTCAGGGTTCCGAGGGGAATTCCCGTGTCATCGCTCACTTCCCGATAGGTCTTCCCCTCCAGGTAGATCCCCGCGAGAATTCGCTGCTGATCATCCGGCAGCTCGCGCACCACCGCCCAGACATCCCCTACCCCCTCGCCCGCCTCCCGGTCCGTGGACGGGGCGGCCGCGCGGGCGGTCTCCTCGTCCCAGGGCAGGACCTTCTCCGCGTGGCGAAGTTGCCGCTTCAGTCGGTCGACGAACTTATTGCGGGTGATGATCTTGACGTAGCCCACGAAGGCCTTCGCATCGCGCAGTCGCCCGGCCCGGGCGTTGGAGACGACCGCGATCAGCACCTCCTGGCGCAGGTCGTCCCACTCCTCGCGGAAATCGTAGGCGCGCAGCTGTGCCAGGAAACCCGTCACCAGGCGATTGAACTCGAGAAAGGCAACCCGGTCTCCGGCCAGGAGCCGCTCGAGGATGGCGTTCCAGTCCCCGGTCGCCCCACCCATGGGGTCCAAGGCTAGCAGGCGGGTGGCCGGCGGATGCAGCGGACCTTGAGATAGGATGGGCGCCGCGATGGACTTCGACATCACCGACGATCAGGAAGCGCTCCGGGCCTCGGTCCGGTCGGTGCTCGAACGAGAGTGCCCGATCGGACTGGTGCGCGCGCTGGTCGAAAAGGGAACCTTGGCCGAGCAGCCCTGGCGCAGCGCGACGGAGCTGGGCTGGGCCGGAATCGCGGTGCCCGAAGCTTGCGGAGGACTCGGCCTGGGCTTCGTGGAGATCGCCCTGGTGGTCGAGGAGCACGGCCGCTTCTTGGCCCCGGGGCCATTCCTGGCGACGGTCACGCAGTTTGCACCGGCGGTTCGCGAGGCCGGCAACGACGCTCAGCGGGAACACTTTCTCGAGGCCGTCGCCACGGGACAGCTCACCGGTGCACTGGCGGTGTCGAACCGCGAGGGTCGTACCTTTCCGCCGGACGCCTCCCTGCGCGCGCGGCGAGACGGCGACGACTGGCGCGTCGAAGGGACGCGTCATCACGTGATCGATGGCGATCTGGCCGACGAGATCGTCGTGTCGGCCCAGGTGGAAGAAGGCGACGGAGTCGGGCTCTTCGTGGTTCCCGGCGCGTCCACCAAGAGCGAACGCATCGTGAGCTTCGACGCCAGCCGCCCGATCGCAAGCCTCGAATTCGATGGCGTTCGGGTCGGCAGAGACCGAACCCTGGGAAATCCGGGAGCCTGTTCCGCGGCTCTCGTCCGCGCTCTGGAAGAGGCCACCGTCGCGCTGGCCCTGGATACCGTCGGCGCCTGTCAGGCGCTGTTCGAGCAGACCCTCGACTACGCCAAGCACCGCGAGCAATTCGGTCATCCGATCGGATCCTTTCAGGCCATCCAGCACAAGCTCGCCGACATGTTCGCGGCGATCGAGAAGGCGCGCGATACGGCTTATTTCGCGGCGATGGCCATCGCCGAGGACGATTCACGACGAGCTCTGGGAACCAGCGTGGCCAAGGTGGCCGCCGGCGACTGCCAACGAATCGTCGCCAAGGAGGGCATCCAGATCCACGGCGGTATCGGATTCACCTGGGAGCACGATGTGCACCTGTTCGTGAAGCGCGCCAAGACGGGCGAACTGCTCTTCGGCACCAGCGCCGAGCACCGCGCGCGCATCGCGGACCTGTTGAACGTCTAGCGCCGCCGGTCACCGTCGCACCCGCACCAGGTAGGCCGGTCCCGCCTTCTGGACGTTCCCGTAGCGTTCCCTGAAGTACGGCAGCATCGCCATTTCGGCGCCGATCAGCGGGGTGAACAGCAGGGTGTCGAGTCGGTATTTGTCCACGATCGCCTCGGCGGCCTCGAGCGTCTTCGCGCGGCGGCTGGCGAAGTAGAGGCTGTAGACGGGGCGTTCGAGGTAGACGCTGTAGTGAAAGCCGATGCCGGCGCCGACGCGGGCATCGGGGCCCAACTCGGGCGCAACGGCGAAGGCCGTGGCCAGGTAGGCCCGGTGCCGGGTCTCGATCGTCTTCCACCCCCGTCTCGGTTCGAAGTCGACCGCGAGAAGCAGCAGTAGCGCCGTGGGCGTCGCGACGCGGGCGAACCGTGGCCCGGCGATCCGGACCACGAGATCTCGGCAGACCTCGACCGCGGCGGGGAGGGCGAGGACGTAGACGGGCAGAAGCAGGCGATCGCGCAAGTCGAAGTAGAAGACGAACAGGATCAGAGCGCCCAGCAGGAAGAATTCCGGCGGAGCGCGGCGCCTGACCAGAACGATCAGCGAGCACGCGATCAGGAATACCCCGACCGCAGGGTCCCACGGGCCGTGCTTTCCGGTCCGCAGCCGCCCGCCCAGAATGGCCGAGATCCGAGCCGCGTTTCCCGAAAATCGGCTCGCGATCTCCGCCGCGCCAAAGCGAGGCGATCGGGGGTCGGCCGCGTCGCGGTGCCACATCGCGGTGGAGTAGTCGTACACGAGCGTCTGATCCACCGGGGCCGGTGGTGCCGTGGTCGCGTTTCGAATGCTCCAGGGGAGCACGACGAAGCCCGCGGCAATGGCGAAGACGGCGATGCGTCGGAGTGCAAATCGGGGCCATTCCATTTTGCCGGGGTCGCGCCACTGGGCCAGCAGACGGGCGGCGGCGATGGCTGGAACCAGCAGCAGAGTGACCATGCGGACGTACGCCGAGAGCCCGATGCACAGCCCCAGTGCCAGCTCGCGCCATCGGGATCCAGACTGTGACGACCGGCGTTCCAGCAGCAGACAGAGCAGCAGCAGCGTGGTGCCAGGCACGTCCGACATGACCTGATTGCACAGCCGCTGGTATCCGGGGCTCGTCCACAAGACAGTCGCCGTGAGGACCGCGAGCGTCCATCCCAGGCGCGGGCGCCAGGTGATCGCGAGCAGCGCGGCACCGGCTGCTCCGAACAGACTCACGGTGAAGTTCAAGGCGTAGAAGTTGGTCCCCAAGGTGCCGATCAGCGGGGCGATCAGCAGGGGGAAGCCGGGGGGATGCGCGCGGAAGGGCACCCCGAAGTGCGTGTATCCGTCGCCCGCTACCAGTGCCCGTGCAGTCGCGATGTAGAGTCCCGAGTCACCGTACGACGAGTCGTACCAGGGGTGTACCAGGAAGAGGAGGCTCGCGAGAAGGCCCCCGACCCACAGCAGCAGCGTCGATTTCTCGGCCGTCGACCAGGTCGCGGAAGGCATGCCTACTGCAGGTAGCCCAGGGCCTCCAATCGTTCCAGCGTTTCGGGGTCATCGGTGCCTAGCGAAGTCGCCGGTGCCGAGGCCCTGCGCGAGAGCGTTCGCAGCGACTCATCCAAACTTCCGCGCAGTCTCTGGGTCTACCAGACGCGGCGGAGCTCCTCCAGAATCGCACGCGCGATCAGGCGGTGGCCCTGGGCGTTCGGGTGCACCTTGTCGACGAAGTACGCATCCTGCGACTT
>JACZXC010000384.1 GCA_022571825.1 Myxococcales bacterium
GGGTTGAGCAGTTGCGGGTCGGTCCAGGGCGCGAGGGGTACGCGCAGGTAGTCCCCGAGGTGACGCTCGCCGGGGGGCATGCTGAACATGAGCTGGTGGGCCGGGAGGGCGTGGGGCTGGAAGTAGCCGTACTCGATTCGATTGCGGGCGTAGTACCAGCCCCCGACGATGACGGCGACGGCGGCCATGACCGCCACCGGGCCCGCCGCGGGGCGCCAGGACCGGCGTCGCCAGCCCTCCACGGCGTAGGCGCCGCCCGCGGCCACCAGGGCCAGCACTCCCGTGAGCTTGGTGAGGATCGCCAGCCCGCCGGCGAAGCCCGCGCCAGCGGCGCGCCGGAGAGCGCGTGCCCGACCGGGTTCGGCGAGCACGGGCGGCGCGACCAGGAACAGAACGGTCGAGGTCAGCAAGGCCACCAGCATCTCTTCGCTCACCATCGCACTCATCTGGATGTGGGCGGGCAGGAAGAGCAGGAGTGTCCCGGCGAGTAGCGCACGCGCATGGTTTCGGGGCTCGGCGCGTCGGACCAGCGCCACCGCGAGGGCCACCACGGCGAGTCCCGCCAGGGTACTGATGAGCGGGATCGCGACGGTGGCGGCGTTGAGATTCCCGGCCTCCTTCGCCGCTCGCATCACGGCACCGCCGAGGTAGAAATAAAGCGGAGGATCGCCGGTGGACCAGCCGGCACTGGGATCGGGGAGCGCCCAGTTCCGGGTGAGTCGATAGATGTATCGCCAATTGAAGCTGGCGTCGAAGCCCCAGTCGGGGGGATACCGGATCGCGTTGTGAATGCGCAGGGCGATGCCCGCCAGACCGAGAATTCCGGCCGCAAGCCAAATCGGGGCCGCGGGCCGGTTCACGGCTTCTTTCGGGCCGAGGCCAGCGCCTCGGCCATTTCGTCCGCAGCCCGGTCCCAGTCGAATTCGAGAGACCACTTGCGAGCGGCGGCGGCCATCGTCCGGAAGAGGCCGTCGTCGGCGAGGAGGGACCCGATGCGGTCGGCGAAGCCGTGCACGTCGCCGTCGCGGACCAGAAATCCGGTCTTGCCGTCGCGAACGGCGTCGCGCAGTCCCGGGGCGTGGGTGGCAACGACCGGGGTTCCCACGGCGTTCGACTCGATCACCGTGAGTCCCCAGCCCTCCTTGGCCGATGGGCATACACAGACGCGCGAGGTCGCCAGCAGCCGATCGCGTTCGGCATCCTCGACGAAGCCCACGAATCGCGTGCGGTCGGCGACACCGACGGCGGCGGCGATCCGCTCGAGGCGAGGCTGGTCGGAGCCGCGGCCGATCACCACGATCTCCGAATTCGGGAAGCGATCGACCAGCCGCGCCATCGCGCGCAGCAAGACGTCGACCTGCTTGTAGGGCTCGAGGCGTCCGAGGTAGACGACCCGATGTCCCCGCGCGCCGAGGTCGGCGGGTGTGATCTGCGGGGGCCGGACTCCACAGTGACTGACCTGGACCCTCTCCGCGCGGATGCCGCGGCGGACGAGATCGTCGCGGGAGCTCTCCGAGATGGTCACGAAGGGGGTGTTTCGATAGAGGCGGGGGATCCAGCGCTCTGCGGCCCATACCGTCGCGGCGATCGGCCAGGCCACCTGGAGGAACGCGGTTTCCCCGAACAGGTGATGACAGAGGGCGAGCACCGGCGCCGCCGAATAGGCCGGGGCGTAGAAGGGAAGCTTGTTGAGGCACTCCACCACCACATCGAAGTGTCCCCGGCGCGTCTCTCGGGCGCAGCTCCAGGCGGCGAGGGGGTAGTAGGCCGGTAGCCGGCCCAGCCGCCAGACTCGCATGCCGTCGACTTCGTCCCGCGCTGGGCTGCCGGAAAAGCTCGCGGCTGCGAGGGTGACCTCGAAACCTCGTGTCACCAGGCGCTGGAAGATCTCACTCAGGTGGATCTCGGCGCCCCCCGCCTTCGGGTGGCGGGGATCTCGCTCGTTCAGGATCAGGACGCGCGCCGGCGACGGCATGGGATCAGATCGGGTCCTCCACGTCGCCGGAATCGAAAGGACGGCGATCGAGCCCTTCACCGGATCTACAAGCTCGAATAACCTACTCTTTTCAGTAAGTTAAGGCCACCGGAACCGAGCGTTTCCGCGACCCGCGCGCACCGAGCTAGCCTGGAAACAAGAGCGTTCTCCGAGCACATTGTGCCCGATTCGCAACGATTCGCGCCGCATCGTGCGCACGTGGGGAGATCGCGAGCCGTGGTAGTGTTTGATACTGAACTTGGTGACTCGGCGACCGTCGGTGTCCTGTGCCACGCAGCTGAGCGCCCGGGACGGTACCCCACGCCGCGCTGAGCGAGGCGAGTCGTTGAGTTTCACGCGCCGGGAGTTCCTTCGAAGGGCCGGTCTGGGGACCGCTGCGCTCTCCGTCTCCGCGTGTCCCGCTCCCGGGGACCCCACGCCCAACATCCTCGTCGCCGTCTCGGACGATCAGTCCTGGGCCCACACCTCGATCGCCGGAGACCCGGTCGTGAGGACCCCTAACTTCGACCGCGTCGCCCGCGAAGGAATCCACTTTACGCACGCCTTCGTCACGTCTCCGTCGTGCACGGCGTCGCGGAGCTCACTGCTTACGGGCCAGGACTTCTGGCGGCTCGAGGCGGCGGGCGTCCTCTACGGTACGCTGCCGGTGAAGTACCCGATCTACCCCCGGTTGCTCGAGCAGCACGGCTATCACGTCGGATTCACCGGCAACGGCTGGGGTCCCGGCGAGCTCGGAAAGGGATGGAGGGGCGACCCGCTAGGCACCCCGTACGAGGTCCGGATTCCGCCCGAGCGGGTGTTGCCCTGGATGTCCCCGGTCGACTACGCGGCCTCCTTCGAGGCGTTTCTGGCGGACCGCCAACCCGGCCAGCCCTTCTGCTTTTGGTACGGGAGCTCCGAGCCACACCGCCCCTACGCCCTCGCGACCGGCGCGATCTCGGGCCTGCGCATGGAGGACGTCCATGTCCCGCCCTTCCTTCCCGATGTGGCCGAGGTGCGGAGCGATCTTCTCGGCTACTACTTCGAGATCGAGTGGTTCGATCAACAGCTCGGCGCGATCCTCGGGCTACTCGACCCCGAGGAGCTCGACCGGACCCTGGTCGTCGTCACCTCCGACAACGGCATGCCCTTCCCGCGCGCCAAGACGAATCTCTACGACTACGGCGTGCGGGTCCCGTTGGCGATTCGCTGGGCATCCGAGGCCCCTGGCGGCCGCAGCGTCGACGACTTCGTGAGCCTCACCGATCTGGCGCCGACCTTCCTCGAGGCCGCGGGAGTCCCGGTACCCGACGAGATGACCGGACGCAGCCTGATGCCGCTGCTGCGATCGAACGCCTCGGGCCGGACCGATCCCGCCCGCGATCGGGCCGTCACCGGCATCGAG
>JACZXC010000385.1 GCA_022571825.1 Myxococcales bacterium
TCGATCGTGTGGCTCACCCTGGCCTCGGCGTCCAAGTCGCCCTTCCTGTTCCAGAACCTGGCCTTTGCGGTCGTATACGCGCGGAAGCGACAATACGGCTTCGCGGCGGTTTCGGTGATCTCGATGGGAATCTTTCTCTACTTTGGTTACGCCACCTACTACGCGACCGCGGTCGCCGGCGGCGGGCACGGCTTGTTCCTGCTGGAGTCCGGGAGCGACGGCTATTTCGCGATCATCACTCTCTTCCGATCCATCAAGATCCTCGAGGGCGTCTTCTACACGTTCGTTCCGCTCAGCGCCTAGGCGCTCTCGGCGACCGCGGCCCTGGCGGTCGGCAGCGTGCTGATCGCGTGCTGGGCCGCGATCGGGGTCGATCTCTGGAGGGGTCCCGTCGGACTCGGGGATCTGCGCCGCGATCCGAACTTCGCCCTGGTGGCGTCGATCGGCCTGCTCCTCTGTCTGCCCTACGCCTTCTCGTCCGGGCTGCGTATTTACGTTCCGGCAACGCTGTTCCTGTATCTCGCCGTCGGGATCGCAGTGGGACTGCGGGGCCATCCGGGCACCCGCACGGTTGCCAGCATTTCGATCATCGCCGTCATCCACCTGGTGGGCGTCGGATTGAACTACCCGGTGAGCCGAACCGATTGCTTCGAGCTGGATCGCCGACATGCGGGTCTGTGTCGGGGAACCAGCGTTCCCGCCGAGGATTGGAATCGCTTCCGCGGAGAGATCGTGGACCGGTTCGTGAGCGACGTTCTGCGGTAGGCTCGTCCGCGATGAGTGCCCGAACACGCCGCGTGGTCGTGATCGAGGGGGAGGACGCCGCGCCCGAGGCCATGCGCCCCACCGTACGGCTGCTCGAGGGGCTGGATCTGGACCTGGAGTTCATCCACCCCCGGGTGGGGCAGGCGGCAATCGATGCCGGTGAGTCGTCGTTTCCGCCCGAGGCCCGCGCGGCCATCGATCGCTCGGACGCCACGCTCTTCGGTTCGACCAGCGGAAAGAGCGCGCTGGCACTGCTCTATCTGCGCTGGGGGAAGCAGACCTTCGCGAACGTCCGTCCCGCGCGGTATCGCGTCGGCTACCGCAGCCCGATGGCCGTCCCGGAAGGAATCGATTTCGCGATCGTGCGCGAGAACCTCGAGGACCTGTACGTGGGGGTCGAGGGTGAGCTCGCCGACCTCGCACCTCTCGGCCTCGAGAGTCGCACGGCGGGGCGGCCGCTGGCCGAATTGGGGCCCGGTCGCTTCGCGATCAAAGTCATCACGGAAGCGGGTACGGATCGCGTCGCCCGCTTCGCCTTCGAGCTCGCGCGCCGCCGCAAGGCGCGCGGGCGGCCGGGTCGCGTCACCTGCGGCACCAAGCACAATATGTTGCCCCGCAGCGACGGACTGTTTCTCGAGCGCGTCGAACGGTTGGCGCGCCAGTTCCCCGACATCGAATTCCAGAGTTTCATCGTCGATGATCTGGCACATCGCCTGGTCGCCGACCCTCGGAGATTCGACGTGGTGGTTCTTCCCAATCTCTACGGAGATGTGCTCTCGGACGCGGCCGCGGCCCTGATCGGCGGCCTGGGCCTCGCGCCCAGCGGCTGCTACGGCGACGACTACGCCTACTTCGAGTCGGCCCACGGAACGGCTCCCGACATCGCCGGGCGCAACATCATCAACCCCACTGCGACGATTCTCTCCGGGGCCATGATGCTCAGTCACCTGGGCATGGCCGACGCCGCCGCGCGCATTGAGGATGGCCTGGCTCGGGTCTACGCCAAGGGCGATTGCCTTACGCCGGATCAGGGTGGCAGCGCGAGCACCACCGAGTTCTGCGAGGCCCTGGCTCGCGAACTCTAGTGGACGCCTTCGAGCTGCGGACGCCTGGCCGCTAGCGCACGATCTTCAGCAATTCCACCTCGAAGGTCAGGGTGGCGTCCGGCGGAATCGTCGGGGGCCTGCCCGAGGGTCCGTAGGCGATCTGGGGCGGACACACGAGGCGGCTCTTGCCTCCCTCGCGCATCATCGCCACCCCTTCGGTCCAGCAGGGGATCACCCCGTTGAGGGGAAAGCGGGCGGGCTTTCCGCGGTCGACGCTGCTGTCGAAGACCTTCCCGTCCGCCAAGGTGCCGTGGTAGTGCACTTCGACCGTGCTGGTTCGGGTGGGGTGCGCGCCGGTCCCCGAGCGCAGCTCGGTGATGGTGAGACCCGAGTCGGTCGTGACCGTTTTTTCCTTGGGCTTCTCCGACTCGTCTTCCGCACATGCGGTCGAGGCGAGGGAGAACAGAAAAACGGCGATCCAAGTCGACCCAATCCGCATTGAACCCTCCGGTTCTTTGGGCGCGCAGGATACCGCGCGCATGGGCCTCGCGCTGGAATCACGGATCGGATCCCGATCGGATCGCCGCCTCGGCCCGCTCGAGCATGGTGCGGTGGATCTTGCGTTCGGGGTTCAAGGCGGTCGCTCGAGCGAAGGCGTCGCGCGCGCGCTCCGGCTGATGCAGCTCGAGGAGCGCCAGACCCAGGGCGTAGTGGGCCCCGCCCCGTTCGGGATCGAGGGCGACCCCGCCCTCGAAGGCCTCGGCGGCGGGGGCCCACCGCTGCCTCTTCAAGTGAAGCGCTCCGATGGCAAACCAGGCCGGTGCCCCCGGGTGCAGGGCAAGCGATTGTTCGTACTCGGCCAGTGCCAGCCCCTCTCGCTGCTGCCGCTCCAGCGCCCGGCCCAGAGCCATGTGGAGCTTGGGACTCTCACGGCCGAGCCAGGCGAGGTGGTCCATCGCCCGGCGCACCCGCGCGAGATCCCCGGCGGCCAAGGCCTGTCGGACGCCGACTTCCCGCTCCCACTTCGCGCCGAACATGATCGCGAGACACACGGCGCCCGTCACCCACACCGACGCGCTCAGTCCGACCCGGAATCGACCGCCGAGTCCGCGTCTGGGTGGACGTCGGGGGGGTCGGTCGGCGTCGGGTGCGGGGGACTCACGGGCGCGCAACAGAACGCGAGCCACCCGACCATCCCGCAGCTTCCAGATCGCCCCGTCGAGGACGAAGTGATGGATGTTGACGGTCGCGGCCACCAGCACGGACAGGCCGGCCTCGAAAGGCAAGCGGCCCAGGAGCGCGGGGGCGAACACGATCGCCGGGAGTGCCCAGATCGCCGCTCCGGCCAGAATCGCCTTCGCGAAGTAGCGCGTTCGGCCCCGCCAGGTGGGTCCCGAGCGCGCGTAGAAGGAGGTGATCCACAGGTATTGGACCGCGTGGCCGATCGCGATCCAGAGGAAGTAGTAGGTGCCGAAGTCCTTGGCCCAGGGCTCGATTCCCGCGTCGAGTTCCCAGCGGCGCAGCCACAGGGGAATGGTGAACCAGAGCGCCTGGGTCA
>JACZXC010000386.1 GCA_022571825.1 Myxococcales bacterium
AAACTGCGAAGCACGACCCCGGCGTCGCTGGAGCCACCCCCCAGCCCGGCCGCGGCCGGGATTCGCTTGCTGAGGCGAATCTTCACCGAGCACGTCAATCCCGCCCGCTCGGCCCGATCGAGAAAACCCTCGGCCGCCCGGAACGCCAGATTGCTGCCGTCGCCGGGGACGCCCCCCACGGGCTCCGGGTCCAGGGCCAAGGCCACCGAGGATACCGGGGCGGGCTCGACCTCGATCACGACCTCGTCGCCCAAATCGAGGGGCACGAAGACGCTCTCCAGCTCGTGGTTTCCGTCGGGTCGCATCCCGGTGATCCGCAGCCCCAGGTTCACCTTGGCGGGCGCGACGACACGAACGCGCTGCAGCCCGGTGTCGGCGCTCACCGGGGCCCGCTCGCCCTCACTCGCGGATCTCGACGTAGTGCATCCGCAGCTCGTAGAGCAGGCCGTCGAGCAGCTTGGTTTCCTCCGGATCGAGATTGCCGCGCGTCTTGGTCTCGAGCATCACCAGCGTGTCGATGGTCTGTCGCGCCAAGACCCGGTCGGGCTTCGCAACCAGCTTCCCGGTCTGGGGGTCACCGATCAGGCCCAGGTGGTAGAGCGCCGAGGTACCCAGAGAGAGTACGAAGGACGCGAAATCCACCCGAGGAAGCGGCGATTTCCCTTCCCCCGGCCGCTCGTCGGGGCTGGGATCGGAGCTCGGCTCTTCGGCCGCGCTACTGCGGCGATCGATGATTGTAAAGCCGCGCTCTGACTTTTCCTTTTCCGCCATCAGGTGTTTCTCCCGAGTCCCGTGCGCTCGGCCGCGTCGATGCGCTCCATCTCGCGGTACGCATGAGTGACGCGCTGAACGACCGTAATGGTGCTGCCAATCGCAATCACCCAGAGCGCCGGAATCATGAGGCCGAACAGGGCCCCCGCAGCCAAGATGAGAACCCGCTCCGCACGCTCCAGGAGTCCCACCCGAAAACTCACCAACGAGATCTCCGCACGCGCCTGGGTGTAGGACACGAGCACGCTGACGACCAACGTATATCCGGTGAGGAGGACGAGTCCCGGCTCGCCGGCGAAGCTGAAGTGCATGGCGATCCCGAGAAGAACGGCCATGTCGGCGAGGCGGTCGAGGGTGGCGTCGAGGAAAGCCCCGAAGCGCGTGGTCACGCCGCGGTGCCGGGCCACGACCCCATCGACCAGATCGAAGAATCCCCCCGCGATCATCAACACGCCGCCGGTCACGAGCCAGCTGACCGCGAAGGCAACGGCCGCAGCCAACGAAATCGCCGTCCCCACCACGGTGAGCAGATTCGGATTCAACGGCCACAGGAACAGAAAGGGAAACGCCGCGCGCACCCACCGATCCAATCGATCGCCGAACACCGACTTGATCACGGCTCGATTCTTCCGCGTTCCTCGAATTGGCCCGACCGCGACCGGGAGGACGCAGCCGGCGGGCCCCTACTCAGACCGGGGCGGTTCGGTCGCCGCCTCGTTCTCCGATTCGATGGGCGCCACCTTGTCGGCGACGTCGGGGAGCGCGTCGAGCTCGCGCTGGAGCTGCTTCTGCGGGATCCAGTTCCGGCGCTGGATCAGACGCCGATCGAGCCTCATGCGTTCGAGTGAATTTCGGTCCATGCTGGCCTCCCCCTTCCGAATCACGATGGGGCGAAAGAACCGTAGCAAATTGGCGGGGATAGAGCGGATCCGATAGCTTGCTCCGGGTCCGCCCTCGGGGTTTCTGTGACCGCTCGAACCGTTTTGATGCTCTCGCTGAGCCTGGTGATGGCATGCGCGAGCCCCCCCCCCACATTCGAAGAGGTCCGGCCCGCTGAGGAGCTGTATCAGCGGGGCGTCGAGATCCTCGAGGGCCGTCTTGTGCTCGGTTTGCTCCGCCGCATCGACCATGCCGCCGCCATCGAGACGTTCCAGACGATCATCGACAACTACCCCTACAGTGACTACGCGGTGCTCGCGGAACTCAAGATCGCCGACGCTTACTTCGCCAACCGCAAATACGAGGAAGCCCTGTCCTACTACCGCGACTTCGGCGAGCTTCATCCGCGGCAGGATCAGGTGGCCTACACCATCTTCCGCTCGGCGATCTGCCATCAGCGCCGGATCGCTTCACACCAGCGGGACCAGACGGCGACTCGAGATGCTCTCGTCTATCTGGACCGGCTCCTCACGCGGTATCCGCACTCGGAATACGCCGAGCGGGCCGAGGTGATGTGGCGGGATCTGCGCATGCGACTGGCGCTCCAGATTCAGGATATCGGGGATTTCTACATGAGGCGGGGGGAGTACGAAGCTGCTGTCGAGCGCTACCGATCGTTGTTGAACGAATATCCGGGCCTCGGACTCGACCCGGAGATCCTCTACAAACTCGGCCTGTGCTACGGAGAGATGAACCGTGAGGACGAGGCCGCGGCCATCTTCCAGTCCATCGTGCGGTACTACGACAAGAGTTCAGTCGCCGAGGACGCCCAGGAACAGATGGCCCGCGGCAGGGACTGGAATCCCCGGGCGCCCTAGCCCGTAGCGAAGGTTGAAGCGGAGTTCGACATGCGACCGGACCGCGTCATGAACGCTGACGAGCAACGCGCCTTTCGGCTCGGATGTCGAAGCTTCGAGCGCGGCGAAGTCGACGCGGCACTGGTGCAGTTCGAGCATCTCCTGCGATCGCGGGAGGGACTTGCCGACGTCCACTACCGCGTCGGCGTACTCCACGAGCGCAAGAACGACCTGGCCGCCGCCGCCCGCAGCCTGTGGAAGGCCCTCCGCATCAATCCGGCCTACGCCGAGGCGATCCTCGCCCTCGCGAGCGTGTACGAGCGACAGGGAAATTTCGAACGGGCGCGGGAGATCACCCAGCACGCCCGCGCACCCGGGACCGCCAACGGCCGCCTCGATATCACCACCCGCGGCAAGCTCGCCAATCTTCAGGCGGAGCTGGCCCATGCCCTGCGCGAGGCCGGAGAGCACCGCGAGGCGATCGAGGCCTACCGGGCCGCACTCGATCGCTGCCCGGAGTTCCACGACATTCGGCTGCGTCTCGCCGCGACGCTTCGGGACGCCGGCCTGCCCGACCAGGCGCTCACCGAGATTCGCCGGATACTGCGCCACTACCCCAACCTTCACGACGCCACGGTGCAGCTGGGCGTCACGCTGTACACCCTGGGCCGGACCGACGAGGCGATCCGGGAGTGGAGCACCGTCACCCACCAGGATCCGACCCACGAAGACGCCCAGATGTATCTCCGCCTGGTCCGCAGGCCCTGATCGAGCCCGGCCGGGCCTCTCGCTCGCTGATCGCTCGCGCCCGGGCCCCGGCCCTTCGCCCGCCTTCGGGAGGTGGGGGAGCGAAGTCGGC
>JACZXC010000387.1 GCA_022571825.1 Myxococcales bacterium
GAAGTGTCTCAGCGCATGCCAGCCTCTCGCTTCGGCCGGCAGTTCGGCTCGCCGTGCGCCTCGCCGCCATGAGTCGGAGAGCACGTTGCGTCGGAGCGGCCGCCCGGCGCCGTTGGTGAAGACCAGGTGCCGTGTTCCACCAGTCGGCGGATCGTCGACCTCGAGGGCCGGGTAGTGCTCGAGGTGCCGAGCCAGCTCGGTCACGAGCTCATCAGGGATCGGCACCGTTCGCAGAGAGGACCGTGTCTTCGGTTCTGTGAGTCGGGGCCCGCCGGGGGCGACAGTGACGAGTTGGCGGTCGACCACGAGCTACTTTCGGAGCAGGTCGGTCGCTTCGAGTGTCAGTCCGGCGATCTCTCCGGGTCTCAATCCCGCCGTCGCTCCGCACCAGACGAACGCTTTCAGCCAGGGCGAGACGGCGTCGGCCAGGCGGAGGATGTCATCGGGGCGGAGCACCACGAGCTCGGCCGCGCCCTTCCTGACGACCGGTGGTAGCGGGATCCGCTTGATGGTCGCTGGGTTGACGGCGATCACCCGGTTCCACTGATCGACGCTGATGTCCGTCGCGTGTTCGTTGATGGCGATCCCCGCCACGTTGCAGAGGACGTCCAAGCGGCCGAAGGCTTCGACGGCCGCGGCGACCACCGAGCGGCAGGCTTCGGGCTCGCTCACGTCGCAGACCCAAGCCACCGCGTCGCCCCCGGCCGACTGGATCGCGGCGACGGACTCCTTCACCGCTGCCTGGTTCAGATCGGCACACAGCACGCGCCCGCCTTCCGCGGCCAAGCGCTCGGCCACAGCCCGCCCGATGCCGGACGCCGCTCCCGTCACCAATGCGGTCTTGTCGGTAAAGCGATTTTCGCTGCTCACGGTGCCTCCGATTTTTTCGGTCCCAGTTTACCGAAGCGCGCCGCGCGGTTGCGGTATCCTTTGGGTCTGCGAATCGATTGCGCAGACCGATCGCGCGAATCGCGAAGTGGAGGGAGCGAAGCGGTGGGTCCCCTCGAAGGCGTGAAGATGATCGAGATTGCCGGGATCGGCCCTGGGCCGTTTGCGGCCATGATGCTCTCGGACATGGGAGCCGAGATTCTGCGGATCGACCGGGCCCAGAACGTGGCGGGAGGGGATCCGGCGAAGCCGTCTCTGGATCTTCTGGCCCGCGGCCGTCGCAGCGTGGGTGTGGATCTCAAGCACCCCGAGGGGCTGGCGGCGGTGTTGCGCCTGGTCGATCAGGCCGACGTGTTGCTCGAAGGATTCCGGCCGGGGGTGATGGAGCGTCTGGGTGCGGGGCCAGAAGTCTGCCTCGAGAGGAATCCCCGACTCATCTACGGCCGAATGACCGGATGGGGACAGGAGGGCCCCCTCGCCCAGGCCGCGGGCCACGACATCAACTACATCTCGCTGGCGGGTGCGCTGGAACCGATAGGCCGTCGCGGCGAGGCGCCCGTCCCCCCCCTCAATCTCATCGGCGACTTCGGCG
The DNA here is from genome assembly GCA_022571825.1 of Myxococcales bacterium. Taxonomy (GTDB): domain Bacteria; phylum Myxococcota_A; class UBA9160; order UBA9160; family SMWR01; genus JACZXC01. Next base: position 1,481 of record JACZXC010000387.1, read on the forward strand.
GTGGCGGCATGTTGCTGGCCTACGGCGTGGTGTGCGCACTGGTCGAGCGCGATCGCTCCGGGCGCGGTCAGGTCGTCGACGCCGCCATGGTCGACGGAGCAGCAGCCTTGATGACGATCTTCCACGGCGCGGCCCAGAGCGGCTGGTGGAACCCCGAGCGCGGCACCAACATGCTCGACACCGGGGCGCACTTCTACGACGTCTACGAAACCCGCGACGGAAAGTACATCTCGATCGGCTCGATCGAGCCGAAATTCTATGCCGAGCTGCTGGAGAAGACCGGATTGGCGGCGGAGGATCTTCCGAACCAGATGGACCGCTCCCATTGGCCCGCGTTGAAGCGGAAGATGGCGGCCATCTTCAAGCAGAAGACCCGCGATCAGTGGTGCCAGATCATGGAGGGGAGCGACGTCTGCTTTGCCCCCGTACTCTCGATGAGCGAGTGCCAGGAACATCCGCACATTCGTGCGCGTGGAACCTTCGTCGAGGTTGCGGGAGCGCCCCAGCCCGCTCCGGCCCCGCGTTTCAGCCGTTCGAAGACCCAGATCTCACGTCCGCCCCCCCACGCGGGGCAGCACACCGAGGAGGCGTTGGCCGACTGGGGATTCGGAGCCGTCGAGATCGCCAAGCTCCGCGAGTCGAAGGCCATCGCGTGATGCGCCCGGCGGCCGACCTGGCTCCCCCCCTTCCAAAGGCGCCCAAGGCCGGAGGCCGCGGGAGTCGCTGGGTTGGGCTGGGCTACCCGCTGGCCGTCGCGAGGGGGCGGGACGCAATCAGGGCCGAGACCGCTGCTTCGATTCCATCCACCGAGAGCTCGAACATCGGAAAGATGCTCTTGATCAGGTTGGCAGTCTGCGTGCGGCGCCAGCGAGCTGGGGGCTCCGGGTTGATCCACACCACCCGATCGAAATGATCTTGGATGCGGTAGAGCCAGTCCACTCCGCGGGTATCGGACTCGAGGCGCGGATTGATGTTACCCTGGTGGCCCATCAGCTCGTTGGGATGCATGGCCGCGTCTCCGACGATGACGACCTTCCAGCGCGGGTCAAAGCGGCGGATCATGTCGCCGGTGGGAACGGAACTGTCCTGGAAGAGCCAGGCGTTCTCGTAGAGGTTCTCGTAGATGCAGTTGTGGAAGTAGAAGGCGCGGAACTCACGCAGGCCGCGCTCTTCGTGTAGCGCGGTCAACAGCCGGCTGACCGGATCGAAGAATGGATCCATGGTGCCGCCCACGTCCATCAGGAGCAGCAGGCGCACGTTATTGCGTCGCTCCGGGCGAAAGACCAGCTCGATTTCACCCGCGTTCTTACAGGTCTCGTCGATGGTTCCGTCGAGGTCCAGCTCGGTGGCCAGCCCCGATCGCGTGAGGTGTCGCAGGCGTCTGAGGGCCACCTTGGTCTGACGCAGGTCCAGGGTGAGATCGGTCCGGTATTCTTTGTAGCGGCGGTCCTCGGCCACCTTCATGGCCGAGCGGTTCTTGGAGGTTCCCCCGACCCGAATGCCCGTGGGGTGCTCTCCGCTGTGGCCGAAAGGAGAGCGGCCACCGGTTCCGATCCACTTGCCCCCGCCGTCGTGGCGCTCCGTCTGCTCCTCCAGGATCTCGAGGTAGCGGCGCATCAGCTCGTCGCTGGCGAGGCTTTCGAGGGCCGCGCGCTGTTCGTCGGTGAGCTCGGTGAAGTTCGCCGGATCCTCGAGCCACTTCAGGAGTTCATCGCTGACCGAGAGCTCGCCCTCCACCCCGTGGAAGACCCTCGCGAACACGCGGTCGAAGCTGTCGAAGTAGGTCTCGCTCTTCACGAGGCAGGCGCGCGACAGGTTGTAGAAGGACATGAGGCTCGACGAGTGCTGGCCGATGGCGAGGGCCTTCATGAGCATCATCC
>JACZXC010000388.1 GCA_022571825.1 Myxococcales bacterium
CGCGCCGCGGCCACGACCGGGGCCGCCATCTCCCGGGCGCGACGCGCGCCCGACGCGAAGATGTCCTCGACGTCGTCGGGGCGTTTGGCGAGCTCTTCGCGTTTCTCGCGCATGGGACCGAAGGTTTCGAGGAGTCGCTTGAACAGGTCCTTCTTGACCTCGCCGTAACCGAGACCCCCCGCCCGCGCTCGGGCGAACATCTCCTCCCGCTCGGATTCCACGGCCACGAGCGACCAGAGCTGGAACAGCGTCGAGTCGGTCGGCTTCGGGTCCTCGACGGGGGTCGAGTCGGTGACGATGCCCATCACCGCCTTTCGAATCCGCTTCTCGGGCCAGAACATGCGGATCGTATTGTCGTAGGACTTGCTCATCTTTCGCCCGTCGATGCCGGGCACCACGGCGACGTCGTCCAGGATCCAGGGCTCGGGCAGCTGAAAAACCTCGCTTCCGTAAACGTGATTGAAGCGCTGGGCCATGTCCCGAGTCATCTCGAGGTGCTGCTTCTGGTCCTGGCCCACGGGCACGAGGTCGGAGCCATAGATCAAGATGTCCGCCGCCATCAGCACGGGATACGCGAAGAGTCCGTGGTCCACCGGAAGACCCTGGGCGACCTTGTCCTTGTAGGCATGGGAGCGCTCGAGCAGTCCCATGGGCGTCACCGAGGTCAGGATCCAGGTGAGCTCGCAGACTTCGGGCAGATCCGACTGGCGGTAGAGGACGGCGCGCTCGGGATCGAGACCGCACGCGAGGTAGTCGAGAGCCACCTCGCGCACGAGCCGCCGCCGCTCACTCGCGTCGCGCACGACGGTCATGGAGTGGTAATCGGCGATGAAGTAGATCGCCTCGCCCTTTTCCTGAAACTCGACGTGCTGGCGGATCGCGCCGAAATAGTTGCCGATGTGGCACTCGCCCGAGGAGGTGATCCCGGAGAGAATCCGCATCACTCGTCCACGCGGGTGAGCCAGTGATCGAAATCGGGATCGCGTCCCGAGACCACCTGGGCGAAGCGGTCGCGAAGCCTTCGGGTCACGGGGCCGGGCTTCCCGTCGCCGATGGACCGGTCGTCGACCGAGGCGATGGGCCACACCCCGGCGGTGGTCCCGGTGAGAAAGGCCTCGGCCGCGGTCTCGAAGGCCTCCGGCCGAAGCGGCGACTCGGCCCAGGGGATTCCATCGTGCTTGGCGATCTCGAGGATCGAGCGGCGCGTCACCCCCAGGAGTACCCGCTCCTCGGGCGGGGTGCGCAGGGTTCCGTCGCCGTCGACCAGGAACAGGTTGGTCGTGGGTCCTTCGGCGAGGAAGCCCAGGTCGTCCACCAGGACGATCTCGTCGTAGCCGGCGCGGCGGGCGGCCCACTTGGCGGTCATCGGCGAGACGTAGTTGCCCGCGACCTTCGCCTGGGGCGGAACGATGTCCTTGCGCCGGTTGCGGCGGTCCTTCTCGATCCAGATCCGCAGCTCGGGGCGATGGTGAAAGGTCCCCGGATTTCGCTGGATGATGTCTCGCCCGGGCTCGTAGGCCGCAATCGCCAGGGAGACGTGGGTATCCATCGGCACCACGTCGACCTCCACCGACGCCAGGTAGGCGCTGGCCTTGACCGCCGTCGCCCCGGGGTTGGCCCGAACCGTCTCCACGATCGCCCGGGCGATGGCCGAGCGGTCGAACTCGAGTGGCAATCCCACGATTTCCGCGGAGCGCAGCAGCCGCTCCACATGCTCCCCCAGCCGAAAGATGGCGGGGCCCCGATCCGTCTCATGGACGCTCAGGTAGTCGAAGATCAGGGAGCCCCGCTGGAGACTGTGGGAGAGAACGTGAACGGTTGCATTTCCCCAGGGGACGAACTCGCCATCCACCCAGATCTGGCGATCGGGCCCATCGGAGTCGCGGGAGGAGCGAGAGGACACCGCCTGGGCCACGGAGGCACTGTATCACGCCCCCGCGGGAGGTCATGGGTGCGCAGCGAACCGACGCTTCTCCCCGCCGTGACACCTTTTTCGCGGATCGGCCACTTATTCAGGGAAGGGATTGAAAAGGAAAATGAGGCGAGCCTTTCGAAGGGCGACGGCACTGATCAGGCTGATCGCGGAGATCTATCGAGAACTCGCCGTCTCGGCAATGCGTCTAGTTCACGGCCGGCGCCTGTCGAGCGAACTCCTCTAGATCCCGAGCCTACCCAGTCAACTCCAATTCACTGGGGCCGGCCACCGCACCAGCGGTGGCCGGCAGCGCTCCATCCGCGGCTCGTCTTCTCGGGGGCTGCCGATCTCGCGAATCCGGGGGCGGTTCAGTGGCTGCCGGAGGCCGGCTCTTCGAGGTGGAGATGCGGCAACGCCTCCTCTTCGAAGTCGTGCTCCTGGGCGCGACGGAGCGCCCTGGCCTGCGCTTTTCGCTGGTTCAGCTGGAGGAGCCGAGGCTCGCTGAGGCGGACCCAGGTGCGGGCCGCCAGCGTCAGGGCGAACCCGAAGCAGATCGCCGTCACGACCACAAAATCGCTGGGCGCGAGGGTCAGAATCGTCGGGCGGTAGACCGTGGTGATCGCGATCGCCTTGAGCACGGCTCCGATCCCGAGGCTGGTCCAGCCCATCAAGATGAGCAGATCGATGAAGGGGAGCACCGGCATGGGTTGGCCTCCGTGAGCACACCATCCTACGCGTCGAGCGCCGGAAAGGTCAACGCAGGAGGCCATCCCAGGGGCCAATATCCGGGGCCGAACTCCGCACCGGCGGGTGGACTGAAGAAGAGCTCAGCGTCCCGCAGGCGCTCGTGGCACCCCCCTGCCCCGGCCGATAAGATCCGCCGGTCGGGCGCCCGGCTGCGCTCGATCGATCGCAAGGCACTCTGCTGCCCGCCCATCGGGCGGCTTCCCGCGCCCCCACGGGCCGACGTAGCTCAGCTGGTAGAGCAGCTGATTCGTAATCAGCAGGTCAGCGGTTCGAGTCCGCTCGTCGGCTCCACAAAATCAAGGGGTTACGCGATCGAGGTCGGAGGCCGACCTGCTTGCGTGGGCAATGCGTGGGCACGCGAATTTGAGGTCGGGACGGCTCTCGATCGACTTCGCAAGGCGAGCTAAGCGTCAGTGTTACTTGCTCGGGGTCGGAGCGGCGCCTTGCGGTGCTGCTTTCTGCAAGTCGGCCTTAGCTTTTGCGGCGAGTTTCAGAGCCTCTAGTTTTGCCATTCGCTCCGCACGGTTGATGTACCAGTCCTCCACCAGCGTCTCGATCAGCCAGATAAGCCTCTCGGCCTCTTCGGGCTCGACGTCAACGATGACGTTAATGTCTTGCTCCATGTGGGCCCCGATGTTCCCGATCCTGCGGACAGCGTCTATAGCTTCCCAAGTTGCTGGATCTA
>JACZXC010000389.1 GCA_022571825.1 Myxococcales bacterium
TCGGCAGCAATCCCGGGTTTCTCGCCCCCCGACTCCGCGAGCTGCTGGCCGACGAGAGCCCCTCGGTCCGGGCCGAAGCGGCGTTGCAGTGCGGAGATCAGGGCTGCTCGGTTCTCCGCCAGATGATTGACTCGGACTCTCCAGGGATTGCGGCCGCGGCCCTCAGCGTGGCACCGCAATCCCTGACCGAAGCCGCTCTGTCCAAAATTCACGACCCCCATCCCGAAATCCGCGCGGCGGCCCTCGAGTGCGCGGCTCGCATCGCGCCCGAGCCGCCGCTGGAATCGGGAGCCCTGGCCGGGCTTCTGGGGAATCCCGACCCACGGGTGCGCCGGGGCGCCGTGGCCTTGCTCGCTCGCTTCGCAACGGCCGGCGCACCCGCGCACCTTGCAGGGTCCCTGGGAGATCCGGCGGCTCCCGTCCGCTCGGCCGCCGAGGAGGCGCTTCGAACCCTGGGCGAAGTGGGAGTCACGGCTGCCGCGGCCGTTCTGTGCTCGGACAAGGAGCGCGCCGTTGAGGGCGCCTTCCGGGTTCTGGCGGCGAGCGAAATGCCCGGTGGCCGCGCAATCCTGGCTCGCGAGCTCCGGCGACTGGTGGCCGCCATGTGGGTGGCACTGCGTTCGTACCAGCTCCTCCCGGCGGACTCCCGAATCGCCAGCCGATTCCTCCGCGCCGGCTACCAGGACGCGATGCTCCGCAACCGCAGACTGGCGTTTCGAGCGCTCGAGCTCGTCGAGGACCGGAAGGTGATCCGGAAAGTGGAAAGGGTCCTTCGCTTCGGATCCACCCGCTCCTACGCCAACGCTCTGGAGGTACTCTCCAGTCTGGGCGACCGCGAGTCCGCGCGGCTCCTGGTGCTGATGCACGAGGCCGGCCCGCTCGACGAGAGGCTTGGAGCCGCCCGGGAAATCCTCCCCCTGCCCGAAAGCGCGGCGGAGGTCCTCGACGCGTCCAGGGGCAGCGCAGTACGCTGGATCCGGACGGCGGCCCTCCTTCTCGACTCGCCGCACGACCCCGGAGGCGAGGAGCCACTGATGGAACGACTCCTGGCCCTCAAGCAGATCCCTCTCTTTTCCCACCTGAGCCTGGAGCAGCTGGAAGCCGTGAATCGGATCGCCAAGGAAGTGGTGTGTCTCCCGGACGAAGTCATCGTCCAAGAGGGAGATCCCGGCGGCGAGCTCTACCTCCTGATCGAGGGCCAGGTGCGGGTGATCAAGAACTACGGCCTGCCCGACGAAACCGAGCTGACCCCGATGTCTGCGCTGAGCTATTTCGGCGAGATGGCGGTGCTCGACGGCGCCCCGAGGAGTGCGACCAACGTGGCGGTGGGCCGCCCGCGTCTGCTCTCCCTGGACGGCGAAAGCCTCAAGGAATTGATCCTCGAGATGCCGGAGATTGCCTTCGTGATTCTCCGAGTCCTGACCCAGCGGCTGCGCAAAGCCGAGGCGGCCCGGCCGGGCGGGCAGTGACTTGCGGATCGACCCAACCGGTCTCATCCTTCCCGTGGGCCCTCCATCCCCAGCTACGGAGGACCCGATCCATTGATCACCACCGCGATGTCCACGGTGATCGGCGCACGCCGCGACCGCGTTTGGAGCGCGCTCACCACCCCGAACGAACTCATCGGCTGGGATGAATCGGTCGTCTCTCTGCTCGAGCCCAACTCGGACTACCCCCGGGTGGGAAAAACCGTGCGATGGCGATATCTCCTCGGGACGATCCCCGTGGTCCTGCGTGACCAGCCGTTGGAGGTCGAGCCGTGCGAACGCCTGCGCGCATCCATGACCCTGGGTCTGTTTCGCTTCGACAGGACCTTCACCCTGACCGCCGAGCACGGCGACTCCCGACGGACCCGAATCACTCTCAAGCTCGTGTCATCGAACTCGGTGCCGATGGTGGGCGGACAGCTGGACCGCTTCTCGGTGCGACGCATGGCATCGCAGTTCATCGACGCGAAGCTGCGGTCGCTCCAGAAGTGGTGCGAGCAGAGCCCGTGAGAAAGACTGCAAGCGCTGGACCCGTCGAAATCGGTGGCTCAGATATGAAGTTCCTCTCGGACCCAACGCCCAGCCTCCTCGAAGCGCGCTCGGGTCAGCGGCGACAAATCCACCTCGTCGAAGGCGCCGGCAGCGATGAGCCCCGCCATGCCCCGACCCACCCCGTAGGATTGCATCACTCCGCGCCCGGTAAACGAATGCGCCTCGAACAGATTCGAAAATCCGGCCACCCCACCGGCGATACCGCTGCGGTCGGGGGTGACGGCGTAGAGGCCGGACCATCCACGCACATGTCCGCAGCGTTCGAAGCTGCTGCACCGGTGGGCGAGCCGGGGCCAGATCTGGTTCTCGAAGAACGCGGCTCCGTCGTAATCGAAGTCGAAGCCGGGAACCTCGTCGGGAATTGAGTACCCGGCCAGGACGTAGGGGCCCTCGGGATGGAAATAGAGACCGCTGGGATCGACGATCATTCCCAGATTGTCGAGGGATACCCCGTCCGCCATGTCCTCGCGATGCACGTCGACCAGGCAAATCTGTCGGCGTACGGGCACGGTCGGGTCCGGAACCCCGACCTTTGCCGAGAACGTCGGCGCCCACGCCCCGAGGCAGTTGACCACGGCCTGGCATTGGATCCGGGCCTCCCCGAGGGCGGACTCGGACGGAACCCGATGGGTGACCAGGATCTCCCGCACGGCCCCGCTTTCGTCGTCGGGGCTTCCGCGCCGCACCTCGATCACCTGCACCGCGGTCACACGGCGGAGGCTCCCGGCGCTCCCCACCATGCGCTCGGTCTCGACGCCGCCGATGTAGTGCCGATTGCGGAACTCCACACCCAGTTGTTCCGCCTCGGCGCGATACCATGCCCGGACCGCGTTCGGGTTCACGAGGCCATCCCGGGGCGAGAACGTGGCCCCGAGAATCTCGTGCATGGAACGGTCCAGGATCGGGAAACGCTTGCGCACCTCGACGGAGTCCAGCACCTCGACCCCCAGCCCGTATTCGTTCTGGAGTCGGCGCTTTTCGATGGCGCGGGCGTAGAGCGCAGCATCCGCGTACAGCCACAGATAGCCTCGGTCGCGAAAACCGAACTGCGCCTTGTGTTCGAGGAAGAAATCCAGTGTCACACGGCAGCACTCGATGTTGACCGGCTACCACCACGTAGCCCGGGCCCCCCCCGCGTTCAGCTCGGACGATGCGTAGACGCCGGCCAGATCGAGGTCGACGACGACGATCCCGTCGACACCACGGCTCGCCAGCGCCCAAGCGATGCTGGTTCCGATGACACCCCCGCCCAGGACGAGGACATTGGCGCGGTCCGGCACGGCGAGAGCGTAGCCGAGCCGGGC
>JACZXC010000390.1 GCA_022571825.1 Myxococcales bacterium
AACGGACTCGGTCCGGGCGATTTCCTGTGCGCGACGGGCTCTGTATACCTGGCGGGAATCGCGCGCCGGGTATTGCGAGATCGGGCCTCCCTCGATCGAATCCAGCTCTCCCCGCGAGGTCATGCGCAACCCTGACACCACCGCCGAAGCGGCCTTCCAGTCCGACGTCCGGCGGAATCTGAGGCGCAACTATCTCGCGCATCTGGGGCACGGTCTGCTGGGTCAGACCGGCATGCGCCTGATCAACGCGCCCACCTTCGTGCCCGTCTACATCGCGTCCCTCGCCGGATTCGATGCGGCGGTCGGCCTCGCTCGTGGTCTCCAATACTTCGGCATGTTTCTCTCGCCCGTCTTCGGTGCCACCGTGATCGAGCATCGGCGTCGCGTCTTGCCCGTGGGCTTGTGGGTCGGCGTCATGATGCGGGTGCAGATCCTCGGGCTCGCCCTGGGCGGTCTACTGCTTCCGGAGCCCTGGCCCCTCGTGTCCGCCTGGCTGTTTCTCGGGCTCTTCGGCGTCTTCCTCGGGATCCAGGGATTGGTCTTCAACTTTCTGGTGGCGAAGGTGATTCCCGTCGAACGGCGGGGCGTGTTGATGGGGTTGCGAAACTTCCTGGCGGGCCTGACCGCCACCGCCGTCGCCCTGTTCGCAGGCCGGACCCTGATCCAGCCGGGAGCCCTGGGCAATGGCTATTCCGCGACGTTCCTGCTCGCGTTCGTCCTGACCTCCCTCGGGCTTCTGTCGCTGCTCTTCGTGCGCGAGCCCGCCTCGCCCCAGGTTCGCTCGCCATCGCGGGTGGGGCGGAGGCTCCGCGAGCTTCCGGCCCTGCTGCGGTCGGATCCGGGTTTCACCCGCTACTTCATCGCCCGGGCGCTGGCGGTGTCGGGGCGCATGGGCGTGCCCTACTACGTGCTGTACGCGGGCACCCAGATCGAGCTCACCGGGAGTCGACTCGGCGAGCTCACCGCGGCCTTCCTGCTCGCCCAAAGCGCCGGAAATCTGTTCTGGGGCCTCGCGGCCGATCGGCGCGGCTTCCGGGCGATCTTCATCGCCTCGCTGGTGTTGTGGATCTCGGCCGTTCTGTTGCTGATGGGGTCGAACGAGTTCACGAGTTTCGTCTTCGTGTTTGGGGGTCTCGGTGCAGGGCTCGGGGGCTTTCAGATGTCGACCCAGAACCTCGTGCTCGAGTTCGGCTCGCGCCACAACCTGCCCATGCGCATCGCGGTTGCGAATTCGGTCTCGGAGCTCGTGGCCGCGATTTGTATGGGGCTGGGGGGCGTTCTTGCGGGGGCCTGGTCCTATCGCGCGGTCTTCTGGATCGCCATCGGTTTCCAGGTCGTCGCCCTCGCGGTCATGACCTTCCTGGTCGACGAGCCTCGGCGACGGAGAAACGCCCGGGCCGGCTCACCGCACAAAGTGCGGTGGGAGGGGTAGCCAACCCGGGCGTCATAAAGCGCGTGCCCGTGAACAGTCCTGTAGCGGACTGATTCAAAGCAAAGTCTGTGCCAGGGAGACCCACGCCGGCGGGTTGGGTCCTAAGTCCCCCAAATGATAGTGATCTTCATCACGAGGGACCCGAGGAGCACGGCAACTCTCCGGCAGCCGGAGTCGACGAGTGACACAATTTGCGTCGCGACATGCAGTAGTCCGCGCGCCGGGGAACGCTACCTGCGCATCCGCTGCGCCATGGCGCGCACGTGGGCGGGAGTGGTTCCGCAGCATCCCCCGACGATCCGCGCACCGCCATCGAGCCAACCCATCGCGCAGTCGGCGAACTCGTCGGGTGGCCAATCCTCGCCGCGCGGGTGTCCGACGTCGCGGTCGGGTGCCCCGGTGTTTGCATACACGCTGAAGGCGAGACCACTGGCCCTCAGCACCGGCAGACAGGCCGTCACGTTCGAGGGCGGCAGGCAGTTGACCCCGACCGCGACGGGGTTCTCCGCGGCCACCTCGTCGAGAGCGGTCTCGAGGGCCTCGCCGGACAGCAGCCGCGCACCTTCCCAGCAGACGAAACTCACCAGGGCGGGTACTCCGGCGCGGCGGGCCGCGCGCAGCGCCGCGATCGCCTCGCGGGTGGTGTTCATGGTTTCCACGAGAATCGCATCCACCCCGGCTCTGACCAGATGGGCCGCATGCTCGACGTGTTCGCGTTCGAGCCGGGTGTCGTCCGGGACGCGGCCGGGCTCGAAGCAGTCCTCCAGGGGGGGCGCCGACCCCACCACGAAGACCTCCCGACCCGGGGCGGCTGTGTCGGCCGCGCGCCGCGCGAGCTGCACCGCGAGGACGGTGAGGTCTTCCGCGCGGCCGCCGAGGCCTCCGCGTTCGAGGGTGCGTCGCTGGGTGCGGAACGTATTGGCCGTCAGGATCTCAGCGCCGGCCTCGACATAGTCCGAGTGAATCTCCCGCACGCGATCCGGTAGATCGACCAGAGCTCGCGCCGACCACAGCGGAAGCTCGGTCTGTGCTCCTCGGCGCTCGAGCTCGGTTCCCGTGGCTCCATCCAGCAGCAGGGGCTCGGATTCCGCGAGCCGACGGGAGAGATCGAGCGGCATGGTGATACTCTTGTGCCCATGGGGGGTGCCGTTGCCGCTCACGCTCAAGCGGGCCGCGTCGAACCGACGCGGTTTGGGGTCCGCATCGCGGAGACTACCGCAACACCCACTGGGGACGAGCGGGTCTCTCCGGTTTCGCTCTGGGCCGGGCGGTTCCGCGTCGGTCCCGTCGGGCTGCAGATCGAAATCGCGTCTCATGGAACCGTGGCGAACGTTCAGGCTCGCCTGGGCAACGTCTCGGATCGGGAGATCGGCTCCGCGTGAGACGAAAGTTCCCGCTCGCCGTCTTCTGCGATTTCGACGGGACGTTCTCGGTGCAGGACGTCGGCGCCACCCTGGCCCAGCGGATCGCGCCCGAACGACGCCCCGCCGTCTGGGCCCGCTTCGAGTGCGGTGAGATCAACGCTTGGGACTACAACCTCGAGATTCTCGACGGTCTTGACCTTCCGCTGGCAGACCTGGAGGCCTTCCTGCAGACCGTGGAGCTCGACCCGGGAGCCCGCGCTCTCGTCGACTGGTGCGACGCCAAGGGGGTGCCGTTCCGCGTGCTCTCCGACGGGTTCGACTTCAATCTCAATCGCCTTCAGGTGATTCACGCGGTGCGCTTCGCCTACGACGCCAACCGGCTTCGCTACCAGGACGGACGCTGGCGCATCCAGAGCGGACATCCAAACCCGGATTGTGGATGCGGGACGGGAACCTGCAAACGCGGACGCATCGATGCCTTTCGCCGCGAGCATCCCGGCGTGAAGACGGTCCACATCGGGAACGGCCGGGTCTCGGAT
>JACZXC010000034.1 GCA_022571825.1 Myxococcales bacterium
TCGGTCCACACCCCACGCGATGGGCTTGGCCACCATCGGGTCGTAGTGCACCGTGACCGTCGCCCCCTGGTACACACCGCTGTCGACCCGCACGCCGATACCTCCGGCGGGCCGGTAGACGACGATTTCGCCCGGCGACGGCCGAAAGTTCTGATCGGGGTCTTCGGCGTAGATGCGGGCTTCGATGGCGTGGCCGCGGATCACCACGTCCTTCTGGGTGAACCCGAGGGGCTCCCCGGCGGCCACGCGAATCATGGCCTTCACGATGTCCACGCCGGTCACCGCCTCAGTGATGGCATGCTCCACCTGCACCCGCGTGTTCATCTCGAGGAAATAGAAGCGGTTGTTCGAGTCGAGGAGGAACTCACAGGTACCGGCGCCCTGATAGCCGACGGCATTCGCCGCCGCGATGGCCGCTTTCCCCATCTTCTCCCGGAGCGACTTCGTGATGCCGTTTCCGGGCGCCTCTTCGATCAGCTTCTGGTGACGTCTCTGGATCGAGCACTCCCGCTCGGCCAGGTGGATGACGTTCCCCTGGGAGTCCGCGAGAATCTGGATCTCGATGTGCCGCGGCTGCTCGATGAACTTCTCGACGTACAGGCCATCATCGCCGAACGCGGATTTTGCCTCGCTGCGCGCCCGGGCCACCGCCTGGGCGAGCTCGGATTCCGCGCGCACCAACCGCATCCCCTTGCCGCCCCCGCCGGCACTGGCCTTGACCATCACCGGCAACCCGGCCTGCTGGGACCACCGCGCGATGGCCTCGTCCGACATCCGCTCGGTGGTGCCCGGGACGATGGGAACGCCGGCATCCCGCATGGTCTTCCGCGAGGTGACCTTGTCGCCCATCAAGCGGATCACATCTCCGCTGGGGCCGATGAAGCGGATCCCCTCGGCGGCGCAGCGGTCGGAAAACTCGCCGTTCTCTGCCAGGAAACCGTATCCGGGGTGGATCGCCTCGGCCCCGCATCGTTTGGCGATCTCCAGAATTCGCTCCATCACCAGATAGGACTCGCGGGCCGGCGGAGGCCCACAGGGATAGGCCTCGTCGGCGAAACGCACGTGGAGGGAGTCGCGATCGACGTCCGAGTAGATTGCCACGGTCCGGATCCCCAGCTCGCGGCAGGCCCGGATCACGCGGACAGCGATCTCGCCCCGGTTCGCGATGAGTACCTTCTGGAACATCGATCAGAGGGGAATATTGCCGTGTTTCTTGGGCGGCAGGTGGTCGCGTTTTCCGGAGAGCATCTCCAGGGCCTGAATCACCCGGGGGCGCGTTTCTTCCGGGCGGATCACACCGTCGATGTATCCGAGCTCCGCCGCCTTGTACGGGTTGGCGAAGTTCTCACGGTAGTCGGCCTCTAGATCCACCCTGCGTGCTTCGGAATCTTCCGCGTCCTTGAGCTCGTTGCGAAAAATGATGTTGACGGCGCCGTCGGGTCCCATCACCGCCAGCTCCGCCATCGGATAGGCGAGGTTGATATCGGCGCGGGTGTGCTTACTGCTCATCACGACGTAGGCGCCGCCATAGGCCTTGCGGGTGATGATCGTGATGCGCGGAACCGTCGCCTCGCAGAATGCATACAGCAGCTTCGCGCCCTGCTTGATGATGCCCCCGTGCTCCTGTGCGACGCCGGGAAGGAAACCGGGAACGTCGACGAAGGTCACGATGGGAATATTGAAGGCATCGCAAAAGCGCACGAATCGCGCTCCCTTCTTGGACGCGTCGATGTCGAGAACACCGGCGAGGTGAGCCGGCTGGTTCGCGACGATTCCCACCGACCGGCCGCCGAATCGACCGAACCCCACGATCAGATTCTTGCCAAAGAGGGCTCCGATCTCGAAGAACCCATGGTCGTCGACCACGAGCTTGATCAGTTCCTTCATGTCATAGGGCTTGTTCGGATTGTCGGGAACCAGGGTACGCAGGGCGGGGTCCATGCGGTCTGTGGGATCGTCCGTCGGCACGAACGGGGGGTCCTCGAGGTTGTTCTGGGGGATGTAGGAGAGCAGGGTTCGCGTGATCTGGATGCCCTCCTCCTCCCCGTTGGCTGCGAAGTCGGCCACGTTGCTCTTGGACGCGTGGGTGATGGCACCCCCCAGTTCTTCCGCCGTGACGTCTTCGTGGGTCACGGTCCGAATCACGTCCGGTCCGGTGATCATCATGTTGGCGGTGCCTTTGACCATGATGATGAAGTCGGTCATCGCTGGGGAGTAGACGGCCCCGCCAGCGCACGGACCCATGATCACCGAGATCTGGGGGACGACGCCCGATGAAAGCACGTTGCGCAGGAAGACGTCGCCGTACCCCGCCAGGGAGGTCACGCCCTCCTGAATACGGGCTCCGGCGCCGTCATTGAGACCCACCACCGGCGCTCCGACCTTCACCGCGAGATCCATGATCTTGCAGATCTTCTTGGCGAACGCCCCCGACAAGCTGCCGCCGAACACCGTGAAATCCTGAGCGAAGAGAAAGACCTGCCGGCCGGCGATCCTTCCGTAGCCGGTGACCACACCGTCGCCGAGAATCTTGGTCTTCTCCATGCCGAAATCGTTGCAGCGGTGGACGACAAACCTGTCGATCTCGACGAAGCTGCCGGGATCGAAGAGCAACTCGATGCGCTCGCGGGCGGTCAGCTTCCCGGACGCGTGTTGGCGCTCGATGCGCTCCTCGCCGCCGCCCAGCAGGCTTTTGGCGTTCAGCTCTTCGAGTTTCTTGAGCTTCTCCTCGATCGACATCGTTCAGCACACCCGCATCACATGTTGGACAGGACGACTGCGGTCTTGCTGAGCTGCTGACCGTACTCGACGATATCGATCTTCTTTCGCGCAACTCCACTATCCATCGCGGCCTGGGCCACTGCGGGAACCACGTAGGTCAGGATTCTCGGATCGAAGGGCTTGGGAATGATGTAGTTCGGCCCCAGCTCGAAGTTCTCGTTGCCGTAGGCGTCCCGCACGATCTGGGGCACGACCTTGCCCCGGGCGGCGAGCTCGGCGAGGGCGTGGGCCGCGGCCAGCTTCATCGGTTCATTGATCTGTCTAGCGCGCACGTCGAGGGCTCCACGGAAGATGAAGGGAAAGCCGAGAACGTTGTTCACCTGGTTGGGGTAGTCCGACCGCCCGGTGGCGATGATCGCATCCCGGCGTACCTGTCTGACCTGATCGGGCGAGATCTCCGGATCGGGGTTGGCCATTGCGAAGATGATCGGGTTGGGGGCCATCCTCTTCACCATGTCCGCCGTCATCAGACCGGCCTGGGACAGGCCGGCGAAGACGTCCGCTCCCTCGAGCGCATCCGCGAGGGTCCGGGCCGAGGTCTTGCGGGCGAACTCGAGCTTGTACGGGTTCATGCCCATCGTCCGACCCCGGTAGATCACGCCGTGACTGTCGCAGAGCAACATGTTCTCGGAACGAATCCCGAGATCGCGATAGAAACGGGCGCAGCCGATACCCGCGGCTCCAGCACCCGAGAACACCACGCGGGTCTCTTCAATATTCCGGCCGGTGATTGTAAGAGCGTTGATCAGCGCCGCACCCGAGATGATCGCGGTCCCGTGTTGGTCGTCGTGAAAAACCGGGATGTCGAGCCTCTCGATCAGCTGGCCTTCGATCTCGAAACATTCGGGGGCTCGCACGTCCTCGAGGTTGATGCCTCCGAAGGTCGGGGCGATCAGCTCCACGGTGCGGACGAACTCCGCGATTGAATTCGTGTCGATCTCGATGTCGAAGACGTCGACATCGGCGAAACGCTTGAACAGGACCGCTTTGCCCTCCATGACGGGCTTGCCCGCCAAGGCGCCGATGTTGCCCAGACCCAGCACCGCGGACCCGTTGCTGATGACGGCGACCAGATTTCCCTTGGCCGTGTAGCGAAATGCCAGCTCCGGATCGCGGGCGATCTCGCGGCAGGGTTCGGCCACACCCGGGGTATAGGCGAGCGAGAGATCCTCCTGGGTCTCGGTCGGCTTGGTCGGGGTGATCTTGATCTTTCCGGGGCGGCCATCGGCGTGGTAGGCGAGGGCCTGCTCTCGCGTCACCAAATTCCCAACCTCGTGCATACGAGCCCAGGGTCGGCTGTGTGCCCCCGGGGAAAGGCGCGCCATTCTATCAGATCGACCACCCCTCCGCTGAGTCCGAAAGGCGGAGTCCGAGGGTCAAACGGGGCCGCCGAGGCTATGTCTTGAGGAGTTCTCGGGCGATCACCAGGCGCTGGATCTGGTTGGTGCCCTCGTAGATCTGCATGAGCTTGGCGTCGCGCATCAGCTTTTCCACCGGATAATCTTTCGTGTAGCCATTGCCTCCGAAGATCTGGACGGCATCCGTCGTGATGCGCATGGCGGCATCGGTGGCAAAGCACTTGGCGAACGACGAGTACTTCGATGCGCGCCTACCGCCGTCGATCATCCAGGCGCTCTGCAGCGTCAGCAGGCGAGCCGCCTCGATCTCCTTGGCCATGTCGGCCAACATGAACTGCACCGCCTGAAAGGTTCCGATGGGATTTCCGAAGGCCTTTCGCTCGCGGGCATAGTTGACGGATTCGTCGAGAGCGCGGCGGGCAATGCCCGTTGCGAGGGCGGCGATCGGAGGTCGGGTGCGATCGAGAGTGCGCATGGCGATCTTGAATCCCTCGCCTTCTGCGCCCAGCCGCTGAGACGAAGGCACCCGGACCCCGTCGAAGTGGATCACCCGGGTGTCGCTTGCGCGCTGGCCCATCTTGTCTTCTTTCTTCCCGCGGGACAGCCCGGGCGTATCCGCAGGAATCACGAAGGCGCAGATCCCCTGGTGACGAGTCGAGCGGTCGAGGGTCGCGAAGACGGTATAGAGGTCGGCCTCTCCTCCATTCGTGATCCAGCACTTCGTGCCATTCAGGTGATAGGTGTCGCCGTCCCGCTCGGCACGGAGCTGTAATCCAGCCACGTCGGATCCAGCCTCCGGTTCGGAGAGACAGAACGAGATCAAGGTGAACTTTTCGGCGCAGGGAATCAGCCATTCGCGTCGCTGATCCCCGGTGCCCGAGATGATGATGGGCATGAGGCCGAGGTCGTTGCACATGACCGAGGTGGCGATGCCCGAGCAGCCCCACGCCACTTCTTCGGTGAGGATGCAGGTGTCCACGGAGGAGAGACCCACGCCGCCGAATTCCTCGGGAATGGCCGTGCTCGACAGGCCCAATTCCCAGGCTTTCTGGATCAGTGCCCGTGGGAACTCCCCGCTTTGATCGTACTGGGCTGCAACGGGCGCGATCTCCTCGACGGCGAAGCGTCGCGCCGTCCCCTGGAGCGCGAGTTGTTCGTCGGTGAGGCTGAACTCCATGGGGTCGGGTCGAGGCTCAGGGCGCGTAACCCAGGTCGCGCGAGAGACGGTCCGCCGCCTCGGTCACCTGGGGTACGATTTCCCGCAGCAGCTGGTCCTCGACCAGTCGGAACCCCAGCGCGGAGACCGAGATCGCCGCAACCAGCTCGCCAGTCCCGTCGAAGACCGGGGCCGCGGCACAGTGCAGCCCCTCTTCGCACTCCCCCAGGTCGACGGCAAAGCCCTGGACCTTGACGCCGCGAAGGTGTTCGAAGAACTTGTCGCGGTCGACGATGGTCGCGCGGGCTCGCCGCTCGAGCCCTGTCTCCGCGAGGGATTGGTCGAATTTCTCGCGAATGCGATCGGGTCCGCAACCCAGCAGCGCCTTGCCCAGCGCGGTGCAGTGCACCGGAAGCCGGGAACCGACCCGGGGCATCGTGAGGACCAGCCGATCCGAGGCCTCTCCGTCGAGGTGGATCACCTCGAAGTCTCGCAACACCCCCAGATGCGCCGTCTCCCCGACGGCCCGGGCGAGCGCTTCGAGAATGGGGCGACTCCGCTTCAGCAGCGAGCGACCCTGGGAAAAAGCCCGGCCGAGTTCGAGGGCTCGTACTCCCAGCTTGTATCGCTCGGTCTCGGGGCTCTGTTCGACGTAACCCCGCTCCTCGAGGGTGGCGAGCAGGCGGAACACATTGTTCTTGTGGAGTTCGA
Organism: Myxococcales bacterium; assembly: GCA_022571825.1. Classification (GTDB taxonomy): domain Bacteria; phylum Myxococcota_A; class UBA9160; order UBA9160; family SMWR01; genus JACZXC01. The sequence goes on from JACZXC010000034.1 coordinate 6,007, forward strand.
GCCGGCGAGACAGCGCCGTGACGCCGACCTCACCCGCGTCTCGGAATTCCTCGAGGAGCCGCAGCGCATTGATCACCGTCTGGATCGCGTAGTCACCCTTCGGCTTCTTCATCGTCGTGGGTCTCCAACCCCTCAGCGCGAGTCATGCTGGGCGCCGCTCGAAATGGCGTGGGGAGGAGCCATCGAGCGCGCCGATTCCGGCATGGGAATCGCTCACCTACTCCGAGCCGGTCACGAAGGCGCGAGGCCGCGATCGTCGAGGGCTGAGTGAGGAAAACCATCTTGCGGTGCGGCTGCAGGAGAGAAGTACTCGTGCGAATTGCTTCACGCTCGCGCCAACTCGGAGTGAAAGTCGATGAGGATCTTCTATCGCACGTCTGCGGGGAGTGTCAATAGAATCTCGACGATCCGAGAGCAAAGATTCCGAAAGTTATTTTGTAGGACGGTCGAGTGGCGTGGAGGACACCGACGGAAAAGCGGCTTCGGGACGGATCCCCGCCGGGACCTAGGAACTCCCGGGGCTCTCGCTCGCGGCGGATTCCGCCCGGGTTTCCCCCTCACTGGCGAGGAGCTCCAGCACGAGCACGCCGACGCCGACGACGATGCAGCTGTCCGCAACGTTGAAGTCCGGCCACGTGTAGCCCGCCCAGAGGCGGAAGTGCAGGAAGTCGACCACCTCCTGGAATCGAATCCGGTCGATCAGGTTCCCGATCGCGCCTCCGAGAATCAGACCCAAGGCCAGAGACGCGAGCCGGTCCCCGGGGGCCAGCTTCCGGAAAAAGGAGATGATGATGGCAATCGCGATGCAGGCGACTCCCACGAAGAAGGTAAGCCGAATTTCGGGTGGCGCATCGGAAAAGAGTCCGAACGCGGCTCCCGTGTTCCGAACGTGAGTCAGGTAAAAGAACCCATCGATCACCGGGATGCGATCCGAGAACGAGAGATTCTGGATGATGAGGTACTTCGTAACCAGATCGAGGCCCAGGCTCGAAACGAATGCGGCCAGACCGATACGGGTTTTGGGCGTCATCCAGGCGAGCAAGCTATCACAGGGTCCCCGCAGGGGCTATCGAAGCTCATCGGGCGACAACCGCGCATCACTCCACACCGACGGGGCGAGCTTTCGCGCGCGACCCAACAGGGTCTCGGCCTCACGAAATCGGCCGGTGGCCAGGTGCGCCAACCCCCGCAGTCCCGCCAGGTGCGCCTCGACCCGCGGGGAGCTCAGCCCTTGGGACTCCAACAGCAGCTCGGCCTGATCGAGATACTCGAGGCTGCGCCCGGGCAGGAAGAGATCCGCGTAGAAGCGCGCAACCGCCAGGTATGCAAACGGATTGGTGGGATCGATCTGGATCGCGCGCTCGTATTCGCTGAGGGCGCGACCCGATTCGCTTTCCACATCGAAGTCGAGACCCGACAGGACCAGTCGAGTCGAGGCCCGGCGCGCGCCATCGCCCTGACGCTCCACTTCGGAGATTCGCAGCGGCCCGCTCTCACCCCGGGGGCCTCGTGAGACACAGCCCACTGCCGACACGGCAGCGAGGGTTCCCATCAGCAGACCCCCGAGCACACGATGCATTACAGACGTTTTCGAAGCCACTCGAAGAACTCACTCCGAGTTCCGGGGGAGTCGCCCTCGACCGCGCCCGAGAAACCGCGGGGACAGACTTCGACCGGAAGCGTTCCCCGGATGAAGTATTCCGTGCGTCGTTCGGCGCACCCTGCGAGGGCCAGGGCGCCGGTCATCGGATCGATCTCCACCTGCTCGATCCCGGGCGGAGGCAGGAACTTCCCGCGGATTTCGCCGCCGGTGGCCTCCCGCACGAAGCGGCGCCAGATGGGGAGGGCCCCGACGCTGCTGGGAACCCCCACGCTTCGAGGCTCGTCGAAGCCGACCCAGACGACGGCGACGAGCTCCGGCGTGAATCCGACGAACCACAGATCGCGTTCGCCGTCGGTGGTTCCCGTCTTCGCCGCGATCGGGCCCCGGAGTCCGGTGCTGCGGACCCCGGCGGCCGTCCCCCGCTCGGCTACGCCGGCCAGCAGTGAGGTGACCAGGTACGCCGTGCCAGGGTCCAGCACGCGTTTGAATCGCAGCCGCCGGCGCTCGAGAGTTTTCCCCTGAGCGTCGACCAAGTCCTCGATGATCTGCGACTCGGGTCGGATCCCGCCGCTGGCGATCGTCGCGTAGGCCCGCATGATCTCGATGGGCGACAGGTCCGCGGACCCAAGCGCGAGACTCGGAACCAGCGGAAGCGGGCTCGTGATCCCCAGCCGACGCGCGACCTCGGCAATGCGCACCGCTTTCACCCGGTCGGCCAGGCGCGCGGTGGCGACATTGAGAGACCGCTCGAGGGCCTCGCGCACGGAAACGATGCCGTGGAACTCGCCGTCGTAGTTTTTGGGTCGCCACGGGCCGCTGGGGGTGGCGATCTCCAGCGGAGAGTCGTCCAGAAAACTGGCCAGGGTAATCGCCGGCGCTCCACCCGTCGGCTCCAACGCCGCGATATACACGAAGGGCTTGAACACGCTTCCGACCTGCCTTCGCGCCTGGGTACAGCGATCGAACTGCGAGACGCCGTAGTCACGTCCCCCCACCATGGCCAGAATCTCTCCGGTCTGGGGCCGCATCGCGATGATGCAGCCCTGCAGCTGGCGGGACGGGTCGTCGGTCTTCAACGCGGGGTTGCGCGCTTCCAAGCGAGCCAGGCCTTCGCGCAGGGCGATTCCCGCGATCCGCTGCAGGCGCCGGTCCAGGGTCGAGTAGATCCGCAATCCGTCGGAACGGAGGGCCTTCAGATCGTATATCTCGGGCAGGCGGCGGCGAACCAGATCCAGGAAGTAACGGGCGTCGTCGGCATCGGGAGTCACCGTGGCGACTCGCAGCGACGCGGTCCGAGCGCGGCTGTGGGTCTTGTCACCGATGCGGCCCTGGTTCCGCATCAGATCGAGCACGAGGTTGCGGCGGCGGACGGCGCGCTCGAGATCGCGGTATGGGGAGAGCCCATTGGGGCTCTGAATGATGGCGGCGATCAACGCCGACTCGGCGACCGACAGATTGATCGCGGTCTTTCCAAAGTAGAGGCGCGCCGCCTCGCCCACCCCGTGCACCGCCGTGGCGCCTCGCTGCCCGAGATAGATCTCGTTGAGATACGACTGAAGGATGGACCGCTTGTCGTAGCGGAGCTCGACCAACAGGGCCATCACCGCTTCTTGCGCCTTGCGCCACACGGTGCGTTCGGGGGTGAGGAAGAAGTTCTTCACCAGCTGCTGGGTGAGTGTGCTTCCACCCTGGCGGATCGAGCCCGCCCGCAAGTTGGCCAAGGCGGCGCCGCCAATCCGCTGGAGGTCGACGCCCGGATGGGTCTCGAAGCGTTGATCCTCGACGGCGAGGATCGCATCGACGAGATGGCGGGGAACGTCGTCGAGGGTCACCAGCTGCCGCTGTTGATGTTCGGGTCCGTAATAGGCGCCCAGCTGCTCGGGCTCGAGCAGAACCGCCCCCAGCTCGATTCCGCTGGGGAGTTCCCGGATCTCGTCGATCAGGCCGCCTTTCAGGCGGAGCACGACATCCCGGGACGGCTCGCGCCGACTCGGATGTTCGAAGGCGCGAAGGTGCACCCGAACACGGCTGGGTCCCCATACGTACTGACCCGGGGGCAGATCCCGGGTTCCGGGCGCTTCCCGGTAACCGAGGCGCTGCATCGTCTCTCGCAATTCGATCAGCTTCCAGTCCAGACCGGGATACAGAATGGCCGGCGCCGCGAACACTCGTGACGGGACGCGAAAGCGCTGCCCGTCGAAGCGCGCGGTCACGATCCGATCGAGACCGACCACCCAGCTCCCGGTGATGAAGCCACCCAAGAACGCCGTGAGCACCAGGCCGAGGGCAAGTCGTCGCAGCCGGCCCGGTCGACGGTTGCCCCGCGATCGTCCTCGAGTCGCGTGCCTTCGGCTAGAGCGGCGACGGGATTGCGCCACACATCCCCCCTGATCGCCCGAGAACCTAGCTGGTTTTCTGGCTCTTTCTGGGGGGGGCAGCGACTCGGGCCAGACGGGCCTTGTAGGCTTCGCGCACGATCCTGATGTCCTCGATCAGCCGCGGCAGCTCTTCGAGCAGTAGCGCTTGGGGCCCGTCGCAGAGCGCCTCGTCGGGACGGGGATGAAAGTCCACCAGCACGGCGTTGGCTCCGGCAATCACGCCCTGGGCGGTCGCGTGGAACAGGTCGAGCAAGCCATCCGGGGCCTGGGTTCGGCTCCCCACCGAGTGCGAGGGGTCGATGCAAACGGGCAGGCGTGTCAACCGCTTGACCACCGGAACGTGGGAGAAGTCCACGAAGTTGCGGTGTGGATCGCCCAACTGGGTCTTCATCCCCCGCAGACAGAAGACGATCCGCCGGTTCCCCCCAGAGGCGACATACTCGCAGGCGTTGAGCGACTCCTCGAGAGTGATGCCCATGCCGCGTTTGAACAGCACCGGGAGCTCGGTCTGCTGACCCACGGCCTTGAGCAGCTCGAAGTTCTGCGCGTTCCGGGTGCCGATCTGAATCATGACCCCGGTGGGCTGGCCCGAGGCGACCAGAGCCTCCTGGATCTCATCGAGGTGGGACTCGTGGGTGATCTCCATCGCAATCAGGCGAATTCCGTGCTTGCCGGCCAGCTCGAACACGAATGGAAGGCACTCCGCACCGCGACCCTGGAAGTCATAAGGGCTCGTGCGGGGCTTGTAGACCCCAGCCCGTGCCGTCACGAGCCCGTTAGAGGCCAGGGCCTTGAACGTCGCTTCCAGATTCTCCCGGGAATCGACGGCGCAGACCCCGGGGAAGAGGTGGAAGCTGTCCTGATTGATCTGGACGCCGTTGTATTCGAAGCCCACCGCCTCGAGATCCGTTCCGTGGCGTCCGATCGCCCGGAACTTCTCGGTGATTCGGACCACTTTCTCGACGCACTGGAACTCCTCGAAGGGAGCGGTCGGAATCCCTCCGGTGGAACCGAGGAGGTACAGCTCGGTGAGGGACCGGGTCGACCCCCGAATCTGGTGGAATTCGGTGGAGACCCCGGGGAAGCTCTCGGCGAGCTCGACGATGCGCCGCACCTCGGCGGCGTCCGGGGACACGTCGGCCTTCATCACGATGATCAACGACGGCTCTCCCGGTGGGCGAGAGCCAGGCTACGGAGCCGGGCCCACCCCGTCAATGCTGGAGCGCCGGCCGCTGGATTCGACCGGCGGGCCGCGATCGTACTCCCGGGTATTGCGAAATCTCCTGTTCTTACCGAGATTTGCACCATGTCCCGAAAAGACGGTTCGATGGACAAACCGTGGGCCGGCCGCTTTCAGGAGCCCACGAATCCCGCGGTCGAGCGGTTCACCGCCTCGATCGACTTCGACCGGGCCCTGGCGCGATATGACATCCGAGTTTCGATGGCCCACGCGCGGATGCTTCGCCAGACCGGCCTGGTATCCGAGCCCGAGGAGCGCTCGCTGTTGAAAGGCCTCGAGACCCTCGCCGAGGAGGTTGAATCCGGGCGGCTCGCCCTGGACCCCGGTCTCGAGGACATCCACATGAACCTGGAGGCGCGCCTGCGCGAGCGGATCGGTCCAGACGCCGGACGGCTCCACACCGGTCGCAGCCGAAACGACCAGGTCGCGACCGATCTCGCGCTGTATCTGCGCGATGCTTCGCAGGCGGCACAACGAGGCCTTCTGGAGCTGAGGCGGGTTCTCGTCGCGCTCTCCCGGGAGCACATCGATACGGTTCTGCCAGGCTACACCCACCTTCAGCGGGCCCAGCCAGTTCGTCTCGCCCACCACTGGCTCGCTTTCGCCGAGATGTTTGGTCGGGATGGAGGCCGCTTTCGCGATCAGCGGCGGCGCCTCGAAGCCTGCCCCCTCGGCGCGGGAGCCTTGGCGGGCTCGACCCTGCCCATCGAACCCGAGCAGACGGCCCGGGATCTCGGATTCGCAGCCCCAACGCGCAACAGCATGGATGCGGTGGCCTCACGCGACGGCGCCCTCGAGTTCCTCTCGGCCTCGGCGATCGCCATGGTGCATCTCTCGCGCCTCGCCGAGGAGCTGGTTCTCTGGTCCACCCGCGAATTCGACTTCATCGAGCTGGCCGATGCCTATGCCACCGGCTCCAGCCTGATGCCGCAGAAGAAGAACCCCGACGTACCCGAGCTCGTCCGCGGCAAGACCGGTCGGGTGATCGGGAACCTGGTGGCGCTTCTCACGGTCATGAAGGGCCTTCCACTGACCTACAACCGCGATCTCCAGGAGGACAAGGAGCCCGTCTTCGACTCGGCGGTGACCCTGCGCAACTCCCTCGACGTCATGAACGGCGCCCTGGCCACGCTGCGGGTGAATACCGACCGCATGCGGGAGGCCGCCCAGGACCCGATGCTTCTGGCCACGGACCTGGCCGAAATACTGGTCCGCGAGGGCGTACCCTTCCGCGAGGCTCACGAGGCCGTGGGCCAGTTGGTGCACCACTGC
>JACZXC010000391.1 GCA_022571825.1 Myxococcales bacterium
GGGCATCCTCCTGCCGTGACGGGTCCCAAATCCCCCCGGGGCCCGGCCATCCTCGCACTGGCCGACGGCACCGTCTTCCGCGGCACGGCATTCGGTGCTGACGCCACAGGGGTCGGCGAGCTCTGCTTCAACACCAGCATGACCGGCTACCAGGAGATTCTCACGGATCCTTCCTACGCCGGACAGCTGGTGGCCATGACCTACACACAGATCGGAAACGTGGGAACCAACCCCGAGGATGAGGAGTCTGCCCGGCCATTCCTTCAGGGCTTTATTGCGAAGGAAGTCTTCGAGGTTCCGAGCAGCTGGCGGTCGCGCGAGTCCCTGGCCGCGTTCATGCGGCGCTTCGGCGTGCCCGGAATCGCCGGCATCGATACCCGTGCGTTGGTCCGCCGCATTCGGGAGGGCGGGGCGCAGGTCGGTGTCCTCAGCACGGAGGCCGCAGAGCAAGACCCGGACGCGCTGCTCGAACGCGCGCGCCGGGCACCGGGCCTCGACGGGCGCAACCTGGTGGACGAGGTGACCTGCGACGAGGCCTACGCCTGGACCGAAGGATCCTGGCAGGGAATCAGGGGCCAGGTGCCGCGGGCGTCCCGGCCGACGCCGACCTACCGGCTGGTGGCCTACGACTTCGGAATCAAGCGAAGTATTCTGCGGAATCTCGTCGAGCATGGATTCGACGTCACGGTGGTTCCGGCGCGCACGTCCGCCGAGGCCGCCCTGGCACTTCGGCCGGATGCGATCTTTCTCTCCAACGGGCCCGGCGATCCCGCGGCGGTTGGTGGAGTTCTGGAGAACGTACGTCGGCTCGCCGCAGAGAAGCCCATGTTCGGGATCTGCCTCGGCCACCAGATTCTCGGGCTGGCCCTGGGCGGTCGCACGTACAAGCTCAAGTTCGGACACCACGGAGCCAACCAGCCCGGCCAGGATCTCGCGACTCGAAAGGTGGCCATCTGCGCCGAGAATCACGGATACGCCGTGGACGCCGAGTCGCTCCGGGACGCGGGCGAGCCGGTCGAGATCACCCACGTCAACTTGAACGATGGAACCGTCGAGGGCCTCGCCCACAAGCACCGGCCCCTCTTTTCGGTTCAGTACCACCCTGAGGCAGCTCCGGGCCCCCACGACGCGGCGTACTTCTTCGCGCGTTTTCGCGAGATGGTGGCGCGCCATTGCGCGGGCGAGAAAGTGACGGGAGCGGAGGTCGCAGCCGGGCGGTTTCGCGGTCCGGGAAGCTAGGCCCGTGCCGAGACGAGACGACATCGAGACGGTTCTGGTGATCGGTTCGGGGCCGATCGTGATCGGGCAGGCCTGCGAGTTCGACTACTCGGGCACCCAGGGATGCAAAGCGCTGCGCGAGGAGGGATACCGCGTCGTCCTGGTCAACTCGAATCCGGCGACGATCATGACGGATCCGGAAACCGCGGATCGGACCTACATCGAGCCGATGACCGTTGAGAGCATCGCGATGATCATCGAGGCGGAGCGTCCGGACGTACTGCTGCCGACGCTGGGCGGCCAGACCGCCCTCAATCTAGCCGTGGACCTGTCCGAGAGTGGTGTCCTTCGGCGCTTCGGCGTAGGCCTGATCGGGGCTCAGCTCGAGGCGATCAACAAGGCCGAGGATCGAGATCAGTTCCGCGAGGCGATGCGACGCATCGGTCTCAAGCTACCGCGCTCGGGCTACGCCCATTCGCTCGAGGATGCGCGCCGGATTCTGTCGGACACGAAGCTACCGGCCATCATCCGCCCCAGCTTTACCCTGGGCGGCACCGGAGCCAGCGTTGCGTATCGCGACGACGAGTTCGATCGCCTGGTCGAGTGGGGGCTGCGCCAGTCGCCGCGCGGCGAGTGCTTGATCGAGGAGAGCGTTCTCGGCTGGAAGGAATACGAGCTCGAGGTGATGCGCGATGCGGCGGACAACGTGGTGATCGTCTGCTCGATCGAGAACTTCGATGCGATGGGAGTTCATACCGGCGACTCGATTACTGTGGCTCCGGCTCAGACGCTGACCGACCGCGAATATCAGGAAATGCGCGATGCAGCGGTCGCGATAATCCGCGAGATCGGCGTCGACACCGGTGGCTCGAACATCCAGTTCGCCGTCGATCCGCAGGACGGTACCCTCGTCGTGATCGAGATGAACCCGCGGGTATCGCGGTCGTCGGCCCTGGCGTCGAAGGCGACCGGGTTCCCGATCGCCAAGATCGCCGCGAAGCTCGCGGTCGGGTACACGCTGGACGAGATCCGGAACGACATCACCCGCGAGACCCCGGCCAGCTTCGAGCCGACCATCGACTACGTCGTCACCAAGATTCCGCGCTTCACCTTCGAGAAGTTTCCGGGCGTCGACAATGCCCTCACCACCCAGATGAAGTCGGTGGGCGAAGTCATGGCGATCGGGCGAACCTTCAAGGAGAGCCTCCAGAAGGCACTGCGCTCCCTCGAGATCGGGCACGCGGGACTCGAACGCCCCACCGTGCCCGGTGGTGAGGAAGGGCTCGAGGCGCTGTGGGCGCAGATCGATACGCCGAGGCCCGGCCGATTGTGGGCGGTCTCCGAAGTCCTGCGGCGGGGCGTACCACTCCGCGAGGTGGCCGACCGTTCGAAGATCGACCCCTGGTTCCTGGGAAATCTCCACGAAATCGTCCGGATGGAGGAGGACCTGGCCGCGGCGACGCCGGACGAGCGCAAGGACTGGCTACGCCCGGCGAAGCAGTGGGGCTTCTCCGACATCCGCTTGGCGGCGCTCTGGAGCTGCGGCGAGGAGGATGTCCGCGCCCTTCGAAAGCGGGAGGGCGTTCGCCCGGTCTACAAGCGGGTCGACACCTGTGCCGCCGAGTTCGAGGCCCACACCCCCTACCTGTATTCGACCTACGAGCAGGAGTGCGAGGCGAGGCCCACAGATCGGCGCAAGGTGATGATCCTGGGCGGCGGGCCCAATCGCATCGGTCAGGGCATCGAGTTCGATTACTGCTGCGTCCACGCCGCTATGGCGCTCCGCGAAGCGGGCTTCGAAACGATCATGGTGAACTGCAACCCGGAGACGGTCTCGACGGATTACGACACCAGCGATCGGCTGTACTTCGAGCCCCTCACCCTCGAGGATGTCCTGGCCATCGTGGAGCGCGAGGAGCCCGAAGGGCTGATCGTGCAGTTCGGCGGCCAGACGCCGCTGCGCCTGGCCCTGCCCCTGGAGCGCGCCGGCGCCCCGATTCTGGGGACTCCCCCTGACGCGATCGATCGGGCCGAGGACCGGGAACGGTTCGACCAGGTGCTCGAGAAGTTGGAACTCCGGCGGCCGCCGGGGGGACTCGCGCGCTCGACCGCCGAG
>JACZXC010000392.1 GCA_022571825.1 Myxococcales bacterium
TCGGGGCGCTACGCGGCCCTGTTCGACGAGTAGCGGACCGCCGACGCGTGTGGCCAAGGTGCGGCTCCATGTGGCCTCCAGTCGGCCGCGCCCCGGGGACGAGCGCGGCCGTCACCACGACAGCGCCGGCTTTCTGTTCTACTCTGGCAGGCGACTCGAATTCGTCGTCTGCCTTGTCTGTCTTGAGAGGTGGGCGTGTCGGGCGCGCATCGTCACCACGACCGCTTGGCCCGGGACTTCCCGGACGCCCGGCTCCGCACCGTCTCCGACTGCCTCGGATTCGTCCCGGCGGACGGACCGGACTTCCTGGCGAAGGGATTCCTCAGCTTCGTCGCGCCCACATCACAAGGAGAAACCCCGTGAAACTCTATCAGGCCGATCTCTCCCCCTTTGCCTCCCGCGTTCGCATCCAGATCTACGCGAAGCAGCTCGACGTGACCTTCGCCGACCCGCCCGGCGGTCTCAGCAGCGACGAGTACAAGAAGATCAACCCGACGGGTCGCGTTCCGGCCCTCGAAGTCGACGGCACGGTGATCCCGGAGTCGACGGTGATCTTCGAGTACCTGGAGGACCGCTTCCCGGAGCCGTCGCTCCGGCCCGCCGGGGTCCTGGACCGGGCGCGTGCTCGGCTCCTTGCCCGCTGCGCCGACCTCTACGTGCTTCCGCCGCTCCAGGCGCTCTTCGGGCAGCGGGACCCCGCCACCCGCGACGCAAAGGTGGTCGAGGAGAAGCTCGGCGAGGTCCGCTTGGCGTACGATCTCGTCGAGGGCTTCCTCGTGCCGGGACCGTACGCCGTGGGAGCGAAGCTCAGCATCGCCGACTGCACGCTCTTCCCGATCTCGTTCTTCGCGACGCGCCTGCTTCCGCTCCTCGGCGACAAGGACCCGCTGGCCGAGCGGCCGAAGCTCAGCGCCTGGTGGGGCGCGGTGCTCGAGCACGAGGCGGTCGCCAGGGTGAACGGCGAGATAGAGAAGGCGCTCCAGGAGTTCCTGGCCCCGGGCAACTGAGGCGCCCGATCGCCCGGCGAAGGAGGTTGCGCAAGGGGCCACGGGCGGTCCCTTCACAGAGAGAGACGCGCCACGCGCGCGCGCGATCCCCGAAAAGCTTGATGCCAAAATTGGAACCGAGCGATTCCGCGTCTGCTTCATCGGTTTGTTGAGCAGCGCCGTCCCATGCTAGCGCCCGTCATGAGGACCTTGCCTTTCGCTCCGACTGCCGTCACGCCACCTGCGATTCGCAATCGCCCGACAGTTGAGAAGCGCCTCCGCACGTCGACCCACTCTCGCGTAGGCCTGGGCGAGGGTGCCGGGAGCCATGGGCTCCGACGCATCGATCTGCGCCATACGCTCAGCCACGGCCACGGCTTCCTCGTGCATGCCGTTCCCCGCGTAGGCGCGGACTTGCTGACCCTGTACGACGGTGGAGCGTCTCGACGTCTGGTCGAGCGGACGCCGGCGGCACTCCACGGGCGCCGCGGCCCGAGCGTGATTCGCATCACAGATCCATCCCGCGCTCCGCCGATACGCCGGGCATGTCTCAGCCCGGCTCGCCGAGTCGGAGCTGTAGAGGGTGTGGGGCACTTCACCTCCCCGCGGAAAGTGCGCCCCGCGGTGGGGACGTCAGAAGGAGGGGAATCGCATGTTCGCTACTCGACGCACGATCGAAGCCGCGTCGCTGGGCACGCTGGGCCTGGCGCGTGCACTGGCTGCCGCGGTGCTGCTCGCCGGGCCCCTGGCCTGCGTGACCAGCGGAACCTACGAGATCCTGGTCCAGGAGCGCGACGCCCTGGCCAACCAGAAGGCCGGCCTCGAGGAGAGCCTGCAGATGCTCATGATGGCGAAGGAGAAGCTCGAGGCGGAACTCTCGACCCGGCAGGAGGAGGTCTCCGAGCTGCGCGGGACCTACGAGGGGCTGGTGTCCGACCTCCAGTCCGAGCTGGCCTCGGGCGCGGTCCAGATCGAACAGCTGCGCGACGGCATCCGCGTCAACGTCTCTGACGAGATCCTGTTCCCGTCCGGGTCAGCGGTCCTGAACGACGACGGCAGCGAGATACTCCGGAAGGTCGCCGGGCAGCTCGGCCAGTCCCCGCACCGGGTCGAGGTGGAGGGCCACACGGACAACGTGCCTATCAGCGGGGGACTGGCGCGCCGCTACCCGACCAACTGGGAGCTGGCGGGCGCCCGCGCCGCGAGCGTGGTCCGGCTGTTCGAGAGCGCGGGGATCGACGGCTCGCGCATGCGCGCGGTCTCCCTCAGCCAGTTCAATCCCGTGGCTGCGAACGACTCCGAGGACGGGCGGGCGCGCAATCGCCGCATCGAGATTCGCCTGCTGCCGGACGCGGGCTCCCCGGTCGGCGCCGCGGCCATGGCTACCCGCTGATCAGGATCGGTAGTGGTCCGGCTTGTAGGGGCCCTCGACAGCCACGCCGGGTACTCCGCCCGCTCGGGCGTGAGTCGCGTCGGCTTCACTCCGAGCTGCTTCAGGTGTAGGCGCGCGACCTCCTCGCCGTCAGCGTGCGGATCGTGGCGGCCTCGTCCTCCGCCATGAGCCGGCTGTCGCCGACCACGTCGGCCGAGAGGATCGCGGCGCGCTTGCGTTCGATCTCGGGAGCCATCGGGTCTCCGCTGCGGGAGAACGAGTCCACTCCGGGCGCCGGGGAGGTGGGATCCTATTACGCGACCTGCTTCTACCGCCGCTCCGGGGTTCTCAGCCACCTTGATCCCACCGACGGTCGCCGAGGCACCTAACGATCGGTACGAATTTCGTCATGGCTCGAAGCCATTTTTCAGCATCCCGCTAGGGCTTGACGGCAGCTCGCACCGCTCGAATGTGGTCGGGCGTCGTGGCGCAACAGCCGCCGATGATCTGGGCGCCCATCTCCTTCCAACCGAGGGCGACCTCGGCGTAGCGCTCGGGGGTATTCTCGCCCTGCCCGAGCGTGAAGAACGGCTCGTCGGGGGAGCTGCCGAACTTCGGATTCTCGTTGTAGTCGAGGTGCGCGTAGGCCCCGATGGGTCCGCTCCACACCTCGCGCAGCTTGGGAAGACTCCCGGTGACGTCCCGCGGATAGCTGCACATGAGACAGATCGCCTCGACCGGGTGGCCTTCGAGGGCCGAGACCAGGGCGCCGAAGGAGGCTCCGTCGTACATGGTTCCGCGCTCGGTGACCCGGCAGACGCCAAGAATGACCGGCAGGCCGGACTCGGCACACGCGTCCACCGCCGTCACGCAGTCGCTGATGGGGTCGTCCATCACCGAGTCTCCCGCCATGTACTCGGGGAGCATGAAGTCCACCCCCGCGGCGGCGAGCACCCGAC
>JACZXC010000393.1 GCA_022571825.1 Myxococcales bacterium
ACTCGACCATCGCGCCCTAACTCGGGGAGGCCGCTAGGTTCGCATCCTATCGGCGGTCTATAGTGCGGTCAACGAACCCACCGGCGTGCGCGGGGCGACCGATCGGAGTGCGGGCATGTGCCGGAGCATCAAACTGCTGCGCGAGGGAACCCGGCCGGCGACCGTCAGCTCCACTTTCCTTCCCGCCTCCCGCGCCACGCGTTGCGCCGTGATAGGACCAGCGCCGCGAGACGATCCGCGTCTTGCGCGGCTTGCCCCGGACCACGTGGTACAGCCGCGCGATCCGGAAGTTCGCCTCATTGGCTTCGCTGCCACACTGTTGTGGAACAGAAAGTGCCCCAGGCCCCGGTCCGCGGGCAGAAGCGCGGCGATGCGCGCCGCGGGCTCATTGCCGAAGTTCCAGAAGGACGGGTAGTAGGCCAGCTCGCGCATCTGAGTCGCCACGGCCTCGGCGATCTCGGTGCGACCGTGGCCCACGTTGATGTTGAAGAGCCCAGAGAAACCGTCGAGCAGGGTGCGACCGTCCCCGAGGTAGAGCGCGACCCCACGGCCCCCGCTGATGATCGTCGGGCCCCGCGCCTCGTGCTTGCGGAATTCATTGATGGGATGGATGACGTGAGCGCGGTCGAGGGCCTGGATCTGTTCGAGATTCGCGATGGGCTTGGGCATGGCTCCTCCGGGGTCGGGGCGGGGCGACGATGCCGTGACCAGCATATAAGATCGGGGCGTGCTGATTCGTGATGTTTCGGCCGCCGTCGTTCGGCTCGGCTTGGCTCGACGGAAGATCCTGGTGGCCGTGTCCGGCGGGCTCGACTCGACGGCACTCGCCCAGGCCCTTCACCTGCTCGCTCAGAAATTTAGCCTCAAGCTCGCGATCGGGCACGTGAATCACGGCCTCCGCGGGCGCGAGTCCGATGCTGACCAAGCTGCGGTCCGAGGTCTGGCCGAGGCCCTGGGCCTCGCGGTCTGCACAGCCCGCGCCGATCCCGCTTCCCTGCGTGAAGGTCGATCCAGCCGCGATCGGCCGACCCCCCAGGAGGCGGCGCGCCTGCTTCGCTACCGGGCGTTGGACACGATGGCCCGGGAGGTGGGTGCCGATGTGATCGCCACGGCCCACACGGCCGACGACCAGGCCGAAACCGTGATGTTGCGCCTTCTCCGGGGGACGGGGCCCGACGGACTCGCGGGGATCCCGGAACGCTCTCCCGACGGCCGTATTGTGCGGCCGATGCTTCGGGTCGAACGAGCCGAGATCCGACAGTTCGCTCAGCAGCAGGCGCTTCGCTGGCGCGAGGATTCCTCCAACCGGAACGTCTCGTACGCGCGCAACCGTCTGCGACTCCGATGGCTCCCAGGGCTCGCGCAGGATTTCAATCCCCGACTGCTCAGGGCGATCGGAAGTCTTGCCGAAGCTCAACGCGAGGACTCGGAGTGGATCGCTGCACAGGTCGAGCGGGAAGTCGCCTGGCGATTCGCCGTGGAGGGCGGCTGGCTGCGGATCGAGGCGAAGGACTGGCAGGCGACACCGGAGGCATTGGCCCGGCGCCTGGTGCGCTGGGCCCTGATAGAATGCGGTCGCGGCCGGGACGTATCGCGTGTGCACCTGGAGCGGATGCTCGATTTCCTGCGTTCCGCGCGACCGGGGACCCACATCGAACTTCCCGGCGGCCTGCGCCTCGAGCGCGACGCGGTGAACTTTCGCATGGGGCCGGTCGACCCGTCTGCCTGAGCTTTGCGCGGGGGCTCCAGAGCGCGCCGAGCCCTCCCCGCGGAGTCAGCAGAGAGGCCGCGTGCTAAGCTCAGGGCATCGAAATTGCTTAGGGTTTCGGCCGGGGGGCGGCCGGGGAGGCCCGTGAACCAGCAGTTCTACAGGAATATGGCTCTCTGGGTGGTCATCCTGGTGATGGTCCTGTTGCTGGTCACCATGCTCCGCCAGGGCGACACACAGCCGCCCGAGGTCGCCTACAGCGAGTTCATCCACCAGCTCGAGGCCGGCGAGATCGAACAGGTGACCATCGAAGAGGGTCACATCAGCGGGCGCTACACCACGGGCAAGGAGTTTCGCTCCTTTGCACCGGTGGTCACCGAAGATCTGCTCGCGCGGCTCGAGAACCGGAACGTCGAGTTCGACGCCCGCCCGAAGCCCGAGGGAAGCTTCTGGCGCCAGGTCCTCATCATGTGGTTCCCGCTGGTGCTCTTCATCGGGCTCTGGATCTTCTTCATTCGGCAAATGCAGGCGGGCGGCGGCAAGGCGATGAGCTTCGGCAAGTCGCGGGCGCGCCTGCTGACCGAGAACCAGCATCAGGTCAACTTCGGGGACGTGGCGGGGATCGAGGAGTCGAAGGCCGAGCTCGAAGAAATCATCGAGTTCCTGCGCGAGCCCAAGAAGTTCACCCGGCTCGGAGGCCGGCTTCCCAAGGGCGTGCTGCTGATCGGCCCGCCCGGTACCGGAAAGACGCTGTTGGCCCAGGCGGTGGCGGGCGAGGCGGGCGTTCCCTTCTACTCCATCTCCGGCTCGGACTTCGTGGAGATGTTCGTCGGCGTGGGCGCTTCGCGAGTGCGCGACCTGTTCGCCCAGGGCAAGAAGAACGCGCCGTGCATCATCTTCATCGACGAAATCGACGCCGTCGGTCGCCACCGCGGCGCGGGCCTGGGCGGCGGGCACGACGAGCGCGAGCAGACCCTGAATCAGCTCTTGGTGGAGATGGACGGATTCGAGAGCAACGAGGGCGTGATCTTGATCGCGGCCACCAATCGGCCCGACGTACTCGACCCCGCGCTGATGCGTCCGGGTCGCTTCGATCGCCGCGTGGTGGTGCCGCGTCCCGACCTCCGAGGCCGACACGCCATCCTGAATGTACACACGCGCCAGGTGCCCCTCAACGACGACGTCAGGCTCCAGAACATCGCGCGGGGGACCCCCGGATTCGTCGGCGCCGATTTGCGGAACCTGGTCAATGAGGCGGCGCTGCTGGCGGCACGCCGCGATGGCTCGGACGTGAAAGATGTCGACTTCGAGGAAGCGAGGGACAAGGTCCTGATCGGAACGGCTCGCAAGAGTCTGATCATGAGCGATGCGGACAAGCGACAGACCGCCTACCACGAGGCGGGACACGCCCTGGTGGCCATGATGACACCCGCGTCCGATCCGGTTTACAAGGTGACCATCATCCCGCGCGGGATGGCTCTGGGAGCCACACTGACCCTCCCGGAAGAGGATCGCTACAGCATCACGCGGGAGCAGATCAGCGCCCAAATCATGCACGCCATGGGCGGGCGCGCCGCCGAAGATCTGGGATTCGGGCACTT
>JACZXC010000394.1 GCA_022571825.1 Myxococcales bacterium
AACTGTTGGGTGGAAAGTCGTGAATCACAGGCCCCAGGTCAAGCCCGATCCCCGGAGGGCGCTTCCGGCCGTGGATCGACTGCTCGCTTCCGTCCGCCGTGGTCACCCGGGGTTGCCCGAATGGGCTGCGCGAGAGGCCGTCCGTAGAACTCTCGACCAGGAGCGCGTCCGCCTCTCCAGCCCCGATGCCACACGCGCCCGGTCCGAGGCCCCGATCGATCCCCTGGGGGATCTGACCCAGCGGGCGGTGAGCCAGGCAGCGGATCTCTGTCGCCGGCGGCCGACACGCGTCGTGAACGCAACGGGCACCGTGTTGCACACTCACCTCGGCCGCGCCCCCCTGGCCCCCGGAGCCGCGGAGGCAGCCGCGGCGGCGGCGGCGGGGTACAGCGATCTCGAGCTGGATCTGGGCGGAGGGGGCCGTGGTGATCGGATCAGCGCCGTCGCCGAAAAGCTCGTTCTCCTGACCGGTGCCGAGGCCGCTCACGCCGTCAACAACAACGCAGCCGCGCTGCTGCTGGCCCTCGATACCCTCGCCCGAGGCCGGGAAGTGATCGTCTCACGCGGCGAACTGGTGGAAATCGGTGGCTCGTTTCGGGTGCCGGAGATCATCGAGCGCGCCGGTGTCAAGCTCATCGATGTGGGGACCACGAACCGGACCCACCGCGAGGACTACGAGCGGGCGATCGGCCTCGATACGGGTTTGTTGCTCAAGGTCCATCGCAGCAACTTCGAGCTGCGGGGCTTCGTCGCCGAAGTGACCCTCGCGGAGCTGGCGGAGTTGGGTCGGGCGCATGGTCTTCCGGTAGTCGAGGATCTGGGCAGTGGAACTCTCGTTGATCTGACCGCTCACGGGCTCCCCGCCGAAAGCTTTGTACCCTCTCGGCTGGGAATGGGCGCCGACGTGGTCAGCTTTTCGGGGGACAAGCTGCTCGGCGGGCCCCAGGCCGGGATCCTCCTCGGGTCGGCTGCCTGCATCGCCGACATGCGCAGCAACCCCCTCGCGAGAGCGCTGCGCCTCGACAAGCTGAGCCTGGCGGCCCTCGACTGGACGCTCGAGGCCTACCTGGATGGGCGTGCCGAGGCCGAGATTCCGGTGTTGCGCCAGCTGCTGGAGGCGACGGGTTCGCTGGAAGCCCGGGCGCGTCGGCTGGCGGAGCGGCTCGGCAAGGTGATCGGACCCGAGAGCGACGTGAGCGTGCGGCGCGATCGCGGCGTGGTGGGCGGAGGATCACTTCCCGGGTTCGAGCTCGACTCCTGGGTGGTGACTGTGAAGACTTCGAGCCCGGAGGAGATCGCGGCGCGCATGCGATTGGGCCAGCCTCCGGTGCTGGCCCGGGTGCGCGACGATCGGCTGTGGTTCGACGTCCGAACGCTGCTCGAGGGCGACGAGGCGGCGCTCGAGACTGTACTGGTCGAGGCACTCGGGTCGAGGATTCGTTGAACGCGCGAAACGCATCCCGTAGCATGGGTTGTTGAGGCTGATGCTGAATTCGAGTGTTCTCGTTCTGAATCGTTCGTATCTACCAGTCCACGTGACGTCGGTAGGCAGGGCGTTCTCGCTGATCTATCGGAGGGCGGCCCGCGCGGTGAACGACCGCTACGAGACCTTCGATTTCGAGGAGTGGAGCCAGATCGTCGTGCCCCGCGACGGCGCGGCGATCGGAACGGTGAGGGGACGCATCCAGGTACCCCGAGTCATCGTACTGATGGCTTTCGACCGAATGCCCAGGCGGCACGTGCGCTACAGTCGTGTCAACGTATTCGCTCGGGACAAGTACACCTGTCAATACTGCGGGGTGAGGGCTCCGCGCGGCCAGCTCAACCTCGACCACGTCATCCCCCGTGCGCTGGGAGGCAAGACGTCGTGGGAGAACGTAGTTTGCAGCTGCGTGGCCTGCAATCGAAAAAAAGGCGGACGCACCCCGTCCCAGGCGAAGCTGAAACTGCAACGGTCCCCCCGACGGCCGCGGTGGACGCCGCTCATGACCCTCATCTCCGCGAGTATTCGCTATAAAGAGTGGCGACCCTTTCTGGTCTATGTTCGAAGCGCGGGTTTCGCCGAGAACCGCGAGGCGGGGTGAGTGACCTTCCAGCTCGGGGCCAGGACCGACGAGCCGCTGTCTCCTCGCGCCCCGACCCGGGTGATCCCGGTCGGCGGTGGCAAGGGTGGAGTCGGCAAGACCTTTCTCGTGGCGAACCTCGCCGCCGCGCTGGCTCGCGATGGATATCGGGTTGCGGCCGTCGACGGTGACCTGGAAGGCGCCAACCTCCACACCTTCCTCGGCGTGCCGCGGCCTCGGACCAGCCTGGCGGACTTCGTGGCCCAGCGTGAAGATGACCTTCCGAAGCTCCTGCTCGAGACGCCAATCGACAATCTGCAGCTGATCGCAGCAACGGCGAGCAACCTGGCCACTCCTCAGCCGAGTCGTACCCGACGCGTTCGTCTGGTGCGGGAGCTGCGCCGGATCGAGGCCGACTTCGTCTTCGTCGACCTCGGCGCGGGCACACACCCCGCGGTGATGGATTACTTCATGATCGGAGAAGAGGGCGTGGTCGTGATCACGCCCGAGCCGACCTCCGTCGAGAACGCCTACGCATTCCTCCGCGCGGCCTTCTACCGGAGACTTCGACTGGCCATGGTGTCCCACAACGTGCGCTCGATCGTGACCCTGGCTATGGACGAACGCAACGAGCGGGGAATTCGCACGCCCATGGACCTGCTGCGGGAGGTTCAGGCGATCGATTCGAACGAAGGCGCGCGCTTCGTGGAGACGATGCGTGCCTTCCGCCCTCGGGTCATCGTAAACGAAGTTCGCACCGCGGACGACATCAAGCTCGGTTTCTCGATCGCCAGCGTCTGCCGAAAGTACTTCGGAATCGATGCCGAGTACCTCGGCTACGTCAACCACGACGAGGCGGCGCGACGATCCGTACGAGCCCGCCGACCGATCGTTGCGTCCCACCCGCGCTCGGACGCATCGATTTACATCGCGAGAATTGCGCGCAAGCTGGCGGCTGCGCGCCCCCCCCCGGCCCCTGCGGCCACGCCCGTATGAAACCGATTGCGGACCAGGACCACTACGAGATTCTCGAGATCCCCCGCAATGCGACCCGGGAGGAGATCGAGAGGGCCTACCGACTGGCCCGTGCGACTTACGCCGACGACTCCTTGGCGGGCTACTCGGTCTTCGACGAGGGCGACGCCGAGGCCGTGCGCCAGCGCATCGAGACGGCCTTTCGGGTGCTGTCGAATAACGAGTCGCGGCAGGCCTACGTCGCATCGAGCAGCGACGCCG
>JACZXC010000395.1 GCA_022571825.1 Myxococcales bacterium
CCTGCTCCTCGCCGGCCTGGTCCTGTGGGTCCTGGGCTTCTCACTGCACCGCGACGCCTGGGTTCCCTGGAGCCGCCGCGCCTTTGACCGGCGCGCCCTGAGCCAGCTGTTCGCCCTGGGAATCCCGGTGGCGATCCAGATGTCGCTGGAGATCTGGGCTTTCTCGGGCTCGACGCTGATCGCCGGACGACTCGGTGCCGTTTCCCTCGCGTCTCACACCATCGTGCTCAACATGGCGGCGCTCGCGTTCATGCTGCCTCCGGGCATTTCCCAGGGCGCTGTCACGCGGGTTGGAAACCTGCTGGGCGCGCGCCAACCCCAGCGGGCCCAGCGCGCGGGCTGGGTCGCCCTCGCGATGGGGGCGGGGGTCATGACGATCTCGGCGGTCGCCTTCGTCGTGTTTCGCCACCAGCTGCCGGGTCTCTACTCACCCGATCCGGCGGTGGTCGCGCTGTCAGCGACGATCCTGCCGATTGCCGCGGTCTTCCAGATCTTCGATGGGACCCAGGTCGTGGGCTGCGGCGTGCTGCGCGGGATGGGACGCACGCGTCCCGCAGCCTGGTTCAACCTGCTGGGCTACTGGATCCTGGCTTTGCCCCTCGGCGCCTGGTTGGTGCTGCGCGCAGGCTGGGGCCTTCAGGGCATCTGGTGGGCGTTGTGTCTGGGACTCGCGGTCGTGGCGGTGCTGCTGGTGCTCTGGATCCGGGTGCGCGGCCCCGAACACGCTGCGCTTCCGTTGCCCTAGGCCGGTCGTGCCTCGCCTATTCGAAGCAGATCACGCTGCGCGCCACCTCGCCGCGCTCGAGCAGATCGAAGGCGTCATTGACCTCCTCGAGGGGGATTCGACCCCTGGATCTTCTTCTCGAAAAGGAAGTCCACGCCGTGGAGCTCGATCGTGACTTCGCATCCGATCAGCGCGGCCCGGTCGAGGAGCATGTCCTCCCGCACCTTCACCAGGGTGTGTTCGTGCACCAGCATCTGCCCTTCGTCACGTAACTCACCTCGGAGCCCACCTCTTCCACGATGCCCGCGGACTCGTGCCGCCTCGCGAAGGACGGCGGCTTTCGTGGGGGGTCTCCTCGTCGTCGAAGGAGATATCATAAACTACAGGGCTCGTCGGAGAAGGTTCCCGTGGCCAGTGAACAGCTCAAGGTCGTCCTCGAAATGCTTCGCAACGCGCCTCCCATCATCGGGGGCCAGTCCGTCGAGAAAATGCGCGCGGCCATGGAGGACATGACCACCGGGGCGCCTCTTCCCGATGGAACCGAGCTTCAGGCCGTCGAGGCCAACGGAGTCCCCTGCGAGTGGACGAGCACGCCCGGCGTCGACCCGGGCCGTGCCATCCTCTACCTCCACGGGGGTGGCTACGTGATCGGTTCGATCGCCACCCACCGCGGTCTGGTCTCGCGGCTCACCTCGGCGACCGGCTCGCGGGCCCTCTCGGTCGGTTATCGCCTCGCCCCGGAGAATCCGTTCCCGGCGGCCGTGGACGATGCGACGGCGGCGTATCGCTGGCTCGTCTCCCAGGGTATGGAGCCCTTCCGAGTCGTGATTGCCGGCGACTCGGCGGGGGGAGGGCTCGCACTGGCGACACTTCTGGCACTGCGCGACGCCGGCGACGCGCTGCCCGCAGCCGGTGTCTGCATCTCGCCCTGGGTCGACCTCGAGGGTCTGGGCGAGTCGATGACGCGGAACGCCGACGTCGATCCGATCATCACGAAGGACGGTCTGATGGACATGGCGCGGATGTACCTGGACGGCGCCGATCCGAAATCCCCGCTGGCGGCGCCCCTCCACGGCGACCTGGCCGGTCTTCCGCCCCTGCTGATCCACGTGGGTAGCCGAGAGACGTTGCTCGACGACTCGACCCGGTTGGCCGAGAAGGCCGGTCTCGCCGGCGTCGACGTGACCCTCGAGCCCTGGGACGAGATGATCCATGTATGGCACGCCTTTGCGCCGCTGCTTCCCGAGTCGCAACAGGCGATCGATCGAATCGGCGAGTACGTACGGAAGATCGCGTAACCGTTAGAAGTCGTCGGGTCGGACGACAGCTTCGGAGCCGCCGTCCACGAATAGAATCTGCCCGTGGACGAAGCTCGCGTCGGGTCCCACCAGGAACGCGACGACAGTGGCCACCTCGTCGGCGGATCCCGATCGGTTCAGGGGCACGGGCAGGGCACGGATCGCAGGCGCGTGTTCGTCCAGCGAGAGCAGCTTGTCGAGCATGGGCGTCTCCATCTTTCCCGGCGCGACGGCATTCAGACGGATCCCCAGTTCGCCCCAGTCGGTTGCCCGGCGCCGCACAGCCAGGGCCAGGGCGCGTTTGGCGTTGGCGTAGGCAATCGTGCCGTCCCGTCCATCGATGGCGGCCAATGCCCTGTTTTCGTCGCCTTCCTGACAGGCTTCGATGTATTCGGGGATTGCGATCGGGGCGAAGGCACCGGCCACCGAGGAGATCGCAACGGCCGCGGGCTGCGGGCTTCGCGCCAGCGCGTCTCGAAAGCGATCGAGAATGGCGATGGCTCCGAAGTAGTTGACCCGGGTGATCGCCCGGGGGTCCTCGTAGGGGCCCAGCCCCGCACAGGAGACGACCCCGTCGATGCTGCCGTCGCATCGATCCAGGACTTCGCGGACCACCCGGTCGCGTTCCTGAGGATCGGCCAGATCCGCGACGACGTCGGCGTCGCGCCGGTCGATGCCGATCACCCGATCCCCGGTCTTCTCGAAGCGCCGCCGGAGCGCCGCGCCGAGTCCCGAGGCCGTACCTGTCACCACGATCGTGCGCATGCCGCGATTCTACACCGGTGCGTCTGCGACCTCGTCAGGCGAGCGACGAAGCCAGGCGCGCGAGGGCCGCAGCCGCCGCGCGTTGCAGGTCGGGATCTCCCGATCTCGCCCGGGCCTCTTCCAGTCCGGTGACGGCGGTCGGGGGCAGCGCGTCTGGGTTCGCCGCGCCGATTTCGCCCAGGGCGGTGGCCGCGATCTGACGGCAGGCGGCGTCGACTTCGCGGGTCAGGGCCTCGACGAGGCGGGCGACGACGGCGGGGGGCGGGTCCATCAGAGACGCCAGGGCCGAAAGGGCGGATCGCCGAAGCGCGATGTCGCGCTCATGGGTTGCCGCGAGCAGCTCGGCGGCGGCCTCCGGGCGATCGGGAGCGAGTTCGCGCAGGCAGAAGGTTGCCATCCGACGCACCCGGGGATCCCCATTGGAGCGCACCAGGCCGAGCAGCAGCGGCAGGACCTGCTCGCTGAGACGCCCCGTCTCCACCAACAGCCGGGCGGCGGCCCAGCGCACGTTT
>JACZXC010000035.1 GCA_022571825.1 Myxococcales bacterium
GAAGGTGGCCAGGTTTCAAACGGATGTGGGCGCGTTGATCATCGCGGCCTTGCGCGGCGAGCCTGTCGGCGCGGTTGCATTGCCGTCTGAGCGCGAACAGCAGATCGCGAACGTGCTCCAGCAGGTCTGGTTCTCGTCGCTGATCGGCTGGTCCGCAGGACTCCACGGTCAGTCGGCCATCGTCGATACGACCCGCACCGCAGCCCGATTGTTGCTGGAAAACGGCGCGGCCTAGTCTCCGCGCACCGACGTCAGGCCGGCGACGTCAGGGAGCCGTCCGCCAGACCGGCGGCCAGTGTCTCGAGTTGGACCGCTGCAGAGCCGAGGGTCAGCTCGTTCTGCTTCGCCCACAGGTAGTAGCGGTAGAGGGGGTAGTCGACGTCGATTCCGATTCCGCCGTGGAGGTGCTGGGCGGCGTAGCCGACGAATTGCCCGCCTTCGGCGGCCCAGTACTTGGCCACCGCTACCTCCTCGGTCGCCGGCAGTTCTTCGCTAAGTCGCCAGGCCGCGAGCCAAGTCGTCAGGCGCATCGCTTCCACATCGATGAAGGCGTCAGCCGCCCGCGCGTGAACCGCCTGGAAACTTCCGATGGGGCGGTCGAACTGCTTGCGGGTGGTGGTGTACTCGGAGGTCATGCGGAGCGCCTTGTCGGATACGCCCAGCTGGAGGGCGCAGTAGGCAACCGTGGCTCGGTCGGTGAGCCAGTGGACGGCTCGGGCTCCCTCCTCGGGCCCCACCAGGACGTCCGCCCCGGCAACGCTGGCTCCGGAGAGTTCGAGCTGCGAATGCCGTTCGCGATTCGTGGTCTGTTGGGGCGTAAGGCGGACGCCGTCGGTCGCCGGGTCGACCAGAAACAGGGCGACGCCGCCGTCGTCGCTGCTCGCCGGAACCAGGATGCGTTCGGCGACGTGAGCCGCAGGAACACAGATCTTGAGTCCGTCCAGTCGCCAGCAATCGCCGTCCCGCGACGCGATGGTCATGGGCCGGGCCGGCTCTTCGCTCCCCGCCTCGTGCAGGGCCCCGGTGAGGATGATTTCTCCTTGGGCGACCCCGGGAAGCAGGCGTTGCTTCTGCTCATCGCTACCGAAGCGCGAGACGGGCAGCGCGCCCAGGACGAGGGTTGGAATCGCCGGAATCGCGGCCACGGCGCGGCCGACTTCCTCCAGCAGTACACTCAGGGTGAAGAATCCCAGATCGCTCCCGCCGAAGGTTTCGGGCAGACCGACGCCGAGCAGATTGGAACGGGCCAATTCCGCCCAGAGCTCGCGATCGATTCCCTCGTCGCTCGCTTCGATCTGGTTGAGCCGGTCGTGGGTCGACAAATCCTCGAGGATCTTGCGGGCGAGATTCTGAACCTCGGTCTGCTCCTCGGTCAGGGAGAAATCCATGGGTACTCCGTGGGTCTGAGCCCGCTCAGCTCTTGTAGTGGGGCATACCGAGGGCCGTCATCGCGATGATGTCGCGCTGTACCTCGTTGGTTCCGGCGCCGAAGGTCAGGATCAGCGCGTTGCGGTACATCGCTTCCACCTTTCCACGCATTACCGCTCCGGGTGAGTCGGCCATCACCGTGCCCAGGCTCCCGAAAATCTCGAGCAGGGCTCGGTAAGCCTCCACAAAGAACTCGCTGCCGAATACCTTCACGGCGGAAGCGTCGGCGGGGTGGAGTTGGCTGTGCTGGAGGGCCCAGGCCTGCTTCCAGTTCATCAGCCGAAGCGCTTCGAGCTTGGCGTGGACGCGCGCCAGGTTCGACTGCACCCAGGGCTGGTCGATCACGCGACGGCCGTCGGCGAGCTTGGTCTCGTGGGCCCAACTCCGCGCTTCTTCGAGCAGGCGACAGACGGGACCCACATTCATGAGGGATACGCGCTCGTGGTTGAGCTGGCCCGTGATCAGGGACCAGCCGTTGTTTTCACCGCCGATCAGGTTTTCGGCGGGTACCCGCACGTCTTCGTAGAAGGTGGCGTTGGTCCGAATCCCCCCGATGGTGGTGATGGATGTGATCTTGAAACCCGGCGCGATCGTGGGGACGAGAAACATCGAGATGCCGCGGTGTTTCTTGGCCCGCGGGTCCGTCCGGGCCGCCAGCCAGATGTAGTCGGCGTAGTCGGCCAGACTGGTCCACATCTTTGCGCCGTTGATGACCCATTCGTCGCCGACTCGCTCGGCCTTGGTCTTCAGGGACGCCAGATCGGTTCCGGCCTCGGCTTCGGAGTAGCCGATCGCGAAGTGAAGCTCCCCGCGTAGGATCCGCGGAAGGAACTCCTGCTTCTGTTCTTCCGTCCCATACCGCATGAGCGTCGGGCCGACGGTGTTGAGGGTCAGGAAGGGCAGGGGGAATCCGCTCCGCTGGACCTCGTCGCTGAAAATGAAGTGGTCGAGGGGGCCGCGAGCCTGCCCCCCGTACTCGGTGGGCCAGCCGACGCCGAGCAGGCCGTCCTTGCCCATCTGGCGCAGGGCCTTGTGGTAGCCGGGGCTGCCGCCCTCGCTCCCCCGCATTTCCTCCAGGAGTTCGGGGGTGATCAGCTTGGCGAAGTATGCGCGCAACTCGTCGCGGAAGGCCTTTTGTTCAGGGGTGAGATCGAGATACATGGGGCCTCGGTTCCGGGATGATGAGCGATACCCCGCGACGATCGATCGAGTGTCGGGCGCTTCTCGCGGGCCGTGTGAAACGTGTTCTAGTCGCCCCACTATGTCCTCGGCGGGTCCGGCTGTCCAGCGGATCCCTTGCCCGGGGCGATACGACGTGTTCTAATTCGATTTTGAGCAGCAAGGGACTCGAAGACGGGAGTTTTTTCATGAAGATCGTGATTGACTACGACCTTTGCGAATCCAATGCCGTCTGCATGGACGTCTGTCCCGCGTGTTTCCGCGTCGAGGAAGACGACACACTCACCGTTCTGATCGAAAATCCGCCCCAAGATCTGCGCCCCAAGGTCGACGAGGCGGTGCGTCTCTGCCCGCGACAGGCGATCTCGCTCGTCGAGGGTTGATCCGCCCGCCGGAATGGACTTCAGCGATTCGCCCCACGAGGCGGCGTTCCGCGCCGAGGTGCGCGGATTCCTCGATCGGCACGCGCCCCGGGCGATGCCCGACTATTTCGACGATCGGATCGACGTCGAGACCTTCGTCGCGGAGTCCGTCCGCTGGCAGAAGACGCTCTGTGCCCACGGTTGGGCGGCGATCAGCTGGCCCCGTGAAGTCGGGGGGCGGGGGCTCGGACCCCTCGAGCAGATCATCTGGAACCAGGAGCTGACGCGATCGGGACTCGGGGATTCGCTGTTCCTGGTCGCGATCGGCCTGGCCGGCCCCACGATCATCGCCCACGGCGACGCGGATCAAAAGCGCTGTTACCTCGACCCGATGCTCCGTGGCGAAGCCATGTGGTGTCAGCTCTTCAGCGAACCGGGGGCCGGCTCGGACCTCGCGGCCCTCGCGACCCGCGCCACTCGCGAAGGCGACGAATGGGTGGTGACGGGTCAGAAGACCTGGTGCTCCGGGGGCCATCATGCCGACATGGGCATGCTGCTGGCGCGGACCGATGCGACGGTGCCCAAGCACGACGGCATTACCTACTTCCTTCTCGACATGCGCTCGCCGGGGGTCGAGGTGCGGCCCCTGCGCGACATGGCCGGAGGCACCCACTTCAACCAGGTATTCCTGAACGAGGTACGCGTTCCGGATGCGAATCGCCTCGGCCCGGTGGGAGGCGGCTGGAAGGTCGCGATGACTACGCTGATGAACGAACGCATGGCCATGGGTGGCTTCGAGCGACTCTTCTCCTTCGACGAGCTGATCGAACACGCCCGCGAAAATCGCCAGCGGCTCGATCCCGGTACCCGCGACGAGCTGGCTCGGCTCTATACCTGGGTGCGAACCCTCGAGCTGCTGAATGCCCGAGTGGTCACCAAGCTCGGCCGCGGCGAGATGCCGATAGCGGAGAGCTCGGTCATGAAGCTCTCGATCGCGCGTATCGCCACCAAGGTGGCGGAGCTGGGAATGGATCTGCTGGGGCCCGATGCGCTGAAGAGACGCGGTCCCTGGCAGAATCGCTTTCTGGGGGCGCCGGCCATTCACATCGCGGGCGGCACCGACGAGATTCAGAAGAACGTGGCGGCGGAACGCGTACTGGGGTTACCCCGCGATCCCCAGACCGACCGCGACCTCCCGTTCGATCGGATTCCCAGAAGCTAGAGGTCTGCGCGCTCAAGCGACGCCGGGGACGGTCGTGTAGATTCGATCGGCGAGCGCAACCCGGATGGGAGCCCGGCTTCTTGTTCCGACAACCGACAGGACGCGCTGACAGTACGTCTCCGCGGGGGAGTCGCGCCGATCGGCGCGGGCCATCCTCTCCGAAGAAGCCGATATCGCGTGTGCGGGCGCGATCTCCATCGCGATCTTCTGGCCCCTGATCGTGTTCGGCTTTCCCGGCGCCAGCGAGTTGGAGTCGAACAACGCGGCTACGGCACGTCTGAATGTTCAGATGCTCGGCTTGCCCGCCATCCTGAATTTCCCGCATTTCTTCGCCTCCTATTGGCTCGTGTACCGGTCGCGGGAGAGCACGCTTCGGCACAAGTGGGCCTCGATCTACCTGCCGAGCCTTGACCGGACTCTGGTGCATTGGAGCGGTGGCACTGAGTGCCATGGGGGTCTCGTCTCTCGGCGTCCATCTGATCTACTTCGCGAACGGCGTGTACCTGGCCTGGCACTACACGGGTCAGGCCTGGGGCATGATGGTCAGCTTCTCGATTCTCGAGGAAACCCCGTTTGCGGAGGAGGAAAAGCGTTGGCTGCGAGGCAGCCTGTTCATTCTGATAGCGTGGCACGTCGCCTGGGTCCTCAATCTCGTGCCGGGTCTCGGCCCGATCTACGACGTTGTTCACACCGCGTTTCCCTTCCTCACGGCAGGGATCGGGGTCTCGTTCGCAGTCGGGTCGATCGGTTTCTTGAAGATGAGCCGCCGCATCGGACGGCGGCCCGCGGCTCGGATCCTGGTGCCGTGGCTGGCGATCTATTGCTGGTATGCCCTGATGGCCCGCTACCCCTTTGGCATCATCCTCGTCCAGCTGGCCCACGCTCTTCAATATCTTCCGTTCACCGCCCCCGTGTCGAGCTGAATCGAACTCGGGCCTCGAGTTCGGGCTCGCCGCGCGCTTATCTGATCGGGGCCCTGGGCTGCTTCGTCGTGGCGCTGCCGGTCTTCTTCGGGGTTCCCCAGATGCAGGGAGATTTTCCCCTCTGGATCAGTGCCGAGCCCACCGGCGCCATGGGACTCTCCGCGCTTTTTCTCGTCGCCGCGCTGTGGTTTCGGCACCGTCCGGATCCGGTGCGGATGCTCTCGCTGGGTGTGATCGTCCTGATCGGCGGTTGCTCGCTCTTCTGGTTTCTGGTGTCCTTCGTGACCCAGAGTCTGGCGTCGCTCCTGGACGTTCCCCCCGCGGCACTCGGCACGGTCCAGGCCATCACGGCGTTCCTGAGTATCCACCACTACTTTGCCGACGGGGTGCTCTGGAAGCTCAGAAATCCCGAGGTGCGGGGGCAGCTCTTTGCCCACCTGGAACCGAAGCCGACCTAGAATCCCTTGAGTCGAGCGATCCGCTGGCGGTGGTGGGCGGCGCCGCCGAACAGAGTCCGATTCCACCGCGCGCGTTTGTAGTGGAGTTGGGGTTCGGCTTCCCAGGTGAATCCGACGCCTCCGTGAATCTGGACGTTCTCCGAGGCGGCTCGCACATAGGCATCGCCGCAGAAGGACCGCGCGACGCTCGCGGCCAGTGGAAGCTGCTCGCTTTGCTCCGCGGCGGCCCAGCTCGCGAAGTAGGCGACGGACTTGGCGCTCTCGACCTCGAGGAGTACCTCGGCGCACTTGTGCTTGATGGCCTGGAAGGATCCGATCGGGCGCGCGAACTGGACACGGGTGCGCGCGTACTCCACCGCGGCATCCAGGCAGCGCTGCGTTCCTCCCACGCTCTCGGCGGCGAGGCAGACGCTGGCCTGGTCGAGGGTGCGCTCCAGGGCCGCCGCCGCCCCCCCCGGCTCGCCGAGCAGCTCTCCGCGGACCCCTTCGAAGTGGAGGTCTGCGATCCTTCGGGTCGGGTCGAGGGGATCGACGGGAACGGCTTCCAGACCGGGGTCGTCGCTTCTCACGGCGATCAGCGATAAGCCCGTCTCTCCCCGGGTTCCGGCGATCCGCGCCACCACCAGGACGAGGTCCGCCAGCGCGCCGTCGGTGACCAGCCGCTTGACTCCGTCGAGGATCCAGTCGTCGCCGTCCCGGCGGAGCTCGAGGTCTACCGACGCCGGATTCCAGCTCCCGCTTTCGTCGACCAACGCCAGGGTGGCCACGGTCTCTCCCTTGGAGATCCCCGGGAGCAGCGCCGCCTTCTGTTTCTCGGAGCCCGCATTGAGGATGGCGTTGGCCCCGAGGCACACGGTCGAAAAATAGGGCGAGCAGAGCAGGACCCGGCCCATCTCTTCGAAGACGATGCCGAGCTCGAGGAAGCCAAAGCCTTGGCCCCCGTAGGACTCCGGGATCTGCACGCCCTGGAGGCCGAGCTCACAAGCCATCTGCTTCCAGACCGCGGGGTCGAAGCCCTCGGGAGTCTCGGTCAGGCGGAAGACCTCGGCGGTCGGTGACCTCGCCTCCAGGAAGCGACGCAGCGTCTCGCGGAACGCCTCTTGCTCCTCGCTGAACGCGAAGTTCATGCTAGATCGAGCGCTCCCGGCCCTCCCAGTAGGGATCACGCAGCTTTCGCTTGTACAGCTTTCCGTTGGGGTCGCGGGGCATCTCGTTCGTGAAGTCGATCGAGCGCGGCGTCTTGTACTTGGCGAGCTTGTCGCGGCAGAAGTCCAGAATCTCACCCGCCAGGGCTTCGCCGGAGTCGATGTCGGTCTCGGGCTCGATCACCGCCTTCACTTCCTCGCCCCAGTCTTCGTGGGGAATGCCAAAGACGGCTGCGTCGGCGACCTTCGGGTGGGTGAGCAGAATGTTCTCGATCTCGGCCGGATAGATGTTGACGCCGCCCGAAATGATCAGGTCGGATTTTCGGTCACACAGAAAGAGGTATCCTTCCTCGTTGAGAGTGCCGATGTCGCCGACGGTAAAGAAACCCTCGCGCCGGTTCTCCTCGGTCTTCTTCTTGTCGCCTTTGTACTCGAAGTCCGCCGCGCCGAGCTTGATGTAGACGGTTCCGGTGCCGTTGGTCGGACAGTCCTTTCCATCGTCGTCGAGGATCCGGATCTCGGACCCGGTCCAGGGCCTGCCGACGGTGCCGGGAAACTTCTTCCACTCCTCGGGACCCACCACGGTTCCGCCCCCCTCGGTGGCGGCGTAGTACTCCCAGATCGAGTCGCCCCACCAGTCGAGCATCCGAAGCTTGGTTTCGATCGGGCAGGGGGCCGCGGCGTGAACCATGGTGCGACAGGAGGACATGTCGTATCGCGCGCGAACCTCCTCGGGGAGGGCCAGCAGCCGGTGGAACTGGGTCGGGACCATGTGGCTGGTGGTCGCGCGGTACTTCTCGATCCACTCGAGCATGCCCTGGGGAGTCCACCGGTCCATCAGGACCACGGGATGGCCCATGTGCAGTGAGCTCGACGCGAACACGAGTACGGCGGTGTGGTAGAGAGGTGACCCGCAGATATGGACGTTCTGGTCCTCGGGCTGAATACCGAAGAGGCCGAGGAATCCGGTCATCAGCGTCGATACCGTGTCGGGATCCAGGGGAGCCAGGGCGCGGCGAACGCCCTTGGGCTTTCCCGTCGTTCCCGAGGTGTAGTTCATCACCTGGCCGGCGGCGCGATCCTCGGGCATCGAGTCGGGCTGGCCGGACGTGAGCTCCGCAAAGGTGCGAAACCCCGGCAGGTGGCCCGCGGCGAAGCGCGCCTCGTCGGGAAGAGCGAGTTCCTTTGCCGCCGCGGTGCAGGCGTCGCCGAAACGCTCATGGCCGACGAAGACCTTGGCCTCGCAGTCTTCGGCGATGTAGGCGATTTCCGGCGCCGTGAGGTGGTGGTTGATGGGCGTCAGGTACCAACCGGCTTGGGTCACGGCCAGGTAGAGTTCGATCATTTCGGCGCCATTCGGAAGCACCGCGGCGACGCAGTCGCCTTTCTTCAGACCCAGGTCGCGCAGTCCGTGCACGACCCGATTGCAGGCGGAGAGCATCTCACCGCGACTCCATTCGCGCCCGCTGGGGTCGACGAGGGCCAGGGCGGCGGGATCCTTCTGGGCGAAGTTCCAGAACCCGAGGTGGGACATTGGGGGGCTCCTGGCAGACCGATCGCGCCGGCCGGACAACGCGCGACGACGCGATGTTATAATGGCGCCAAGTAGAACACGTTTCACTGAGACCCGCAACGATGCGGGTACCGGAGACCTGCCTTGAGCGACACCAATCCCGAACTGATCGTCGAACGGGACGGCTCGATCCTGATCCTCACCATGAACCGGCCCCAGCGCCGCAACGCGTTCAGCCCGGAAATGCTGGCTCGCATGAGCGACGCCTGGGTCGAGCTCAGCGAGGATCCCGCGCTGCGTGTGGGCATCGTGACTGGCGCCGATGGGCACTTCTCCTCCGGCGCGGATCTCAAGGCGATGGCAGGGATGGGAAGCGGTTCCTCAGAATGGGCGGAGCGGCTCAAGACCGACGCCGATCTCGCCTGGAGGGCGCTGCTCCGGCACTATCGCCCCACGAAGCCATTGATCGCGGCGGTCGAGGGGTACGCGATTGCCGGGGGCACCGAGATCCTTCAGGCCATGGACATCCGAGTGGCGGCTGAGACCGCGACCTTTGGAATCGCCGAGGTGCGACGCGGCCTCTTCCCGCTCGGGGGGTCGACGGTGCGCCTGCGCCGCCAGATCCCCTACACCATTGCGGCGGAGTTGCTTCTGACGGGTCGTTTCGTCTCGGCTCGGGAGGCCAAGGAAATCGGCCTGATCGGCCACGTCGTACCCGAGGGCCAGGCCCTCGCAAAGGCCAAGGAGATCGCACTCCAGATCGCCGATAACGGACCCCTTGCGGTGCAGGCCGTGCTCAAGTCGCTGCGCGAGACCGAGGGTCTATCGGAGGTCGATGGCCTCAAGCGGGAGCTCGAGATCGGTCAGCCCATCTTCGGCACGAAGGATGCGGCCGAAGGGCCCCGGGCCTTTGCCGAGAAGCGCAAGCCGAAGTTCACCGGCGAGTAGAGCCCGGAAACTCGAGTCGCCCCCGAACGGTGCGTCGACGCGCTCTGAGCCGGGTGTACTAGCGAGGCTCGTCGCCAACGATCCACATGGAGAAGTACTGGGAGCCGCCTCCGTAGGCGTGACCGAGGGCCTTGCGCGCTCCGTCGACCTGGTGCTCCCCCGCCATCCCCCGCACCTGGTTTGCGGCCTCGGCAAAGCGAAGCATGCCCGAAGCGCCGATCGGGTTGGAGGAGAGCACCCCCCCGGACATGTTGACGGGCAGGTCCCCGTCCAGAGCGGTGACGCCGTCGTAGGTCATGCGCCAGCCCTCGCCCTCGGGAGCGAAGCCAAGATTCTCCAGCCACATCGGCTCGAACCAGCTGAAGGGGACATAGATCTCGGCGCAGTCGATCTCCCGGCGCGGATTCGAGATGCCCGCCTTCGCGTAGAGATCCCTTGCACAGTCCTTGCCAGCTTGGGGGTTCACCTGGTCGCGACCCGCGAACTGGGTGGGCTCGGTCCGCATCGCGGTCGCGTGCACCCAGGCCGGCCGGGGGGCGCGCCGGGCGCCGGCCTGATCGGAGAGCACGAGAGCACACGCGCCGTCCGAGGAGGGGCACGTCTCGAGATAGCGAATTGGATCCCACAGCATCGGGGACTCGGCGATCTGGTCGAAGTCGATGTTCGGAAACCGGAGGTGCGCGTAGGGATTCTTGAGCGCGTTGATTCGGTCCTTGAGGGCGACCCGAATCCCGGTGTCCTCGGGTGCGCCGGAGCGTCGCATGTAGGATCGGATCAGTGGTGCGAAGAAGCCGCCGGCGCCGGCGACGAGGGCCTGCTGGAAGGGCATCCGAATCGACAGTGCCCACATCGCATTGCTCTCGGATTGTTTCTCGTAGGCGACGGTGAGTACGCGCTCGTGCACCCCCGCCTCGATCAGGCTGGCCGCCACGATCGCGGTGGAGCCGCCGACACTGCCGGCGGTGTGCACCCGGAGCATGGGCTTTCCGGTGCCGCCGAGGACCTCGGCCAGGAAGAGCTCTGGCATCATCACGCCTTCGAACAGGTCCGGCGCCTTGCCGATCACCAGGGCGTCGATGTCCTTCCAGGTCAGATCGGCGTCCTCCAACGCACGCAGCGCCGCCTCGCGCACGAGCCCGACCTGGGAGACGTCGATGCGCTTGCTCTCGTGCCGGGTCTGACCGACGCCGATCACCGCGCATCGCTCCGCCATCAATTTCCCTCCAGGATGCAGACGAGATTCTGCTGAAGGCAGTGTCCCTGGGTTGCGTGGGCGAGGGCGCGCCGGGCACCGCCCGACCAGATCTGGCGCGCGGCTTCTCCGATGCGCGCGAGGCCAGCCACCATCATCGGGTTCGCCGCCAGGGCCCCACCCGAGGGATTGATCCGAACGCCATCGCCGAGTTCGAGGGCTCGTCGCAGGATCAACTCCTGGTGGGTGAATGGTGCGTGCAGCTCGGCGACATCGAGGTGGGCCGGATCCGCGTGGGTCTTTTGACCGGCCAAGGTGACCGACGGCGAGCGGGTGAGGTTTCGAATCCCCGGCTGATGGGGCTCGATGCGGTGGTCGATCGCGCGGATCCAGGCCGGATTCCGGTGGACTCGCCGCGCGACATCGTCGGCGGCGATGACGACCGCCGCCGCTCCGTCCGAGATCGGAGGGCAGTCGTGCTTCCGGAGTGGCGACACCCAGTACGGCTCCGCGAGCAACTTCTCGACCTCGAAGTCGCCTTTCAGCTGCGCCTCCGGGTTCGCCTTTGCATCGCGCCGGCTCCGGACCGCGACCTCGGCCATCGCCTCCTCGGTGACGGTGCCGGCGTCGAGGGCCGCCCGTGCCTGAAGCGCGGCCATGCCGACGGCGTCGACGCCCAGGGGCGCCAGGGTGTAGGGGTCGAGCTGCATGGTCAGGGTTTCGGGCAGGGTTCCCATGGAGGAGCGCCCGAACGCGAAGGCGAGGGCCGCGTCGGCCATGCCGCACTGGATCTTCACCCACGCCTCGTAGAGGGCCCAAGCGCCGTCCATCTCGACATGGGACTCGGAGATCGGCGGCCAGGCACCGAGCGCGTCTACCGCGCCGACGAATGCGAACGCCTGGCCGGCGATGTAATCCGAGCTCCCCGAGCAGGTGAAACCGATCTCCCGCTTGGGGATGCCCGAATCGGCGATGGCCTGGGCCACCACCGACATCACCATTTCCACCTCCGATCGAGTGTTCTCTCGGCGCTTGTAGGGCGTCTGGGCAAAGGAGACGACGGCGACGTCGCGCATCAGATCCACGCCCCGAGCATCTCCGCCGCAACGTCGGGCTCGCCGCTGGGTCGGAAGTAGCGGATGTTCTCGAAGGTCGGGCCCCACTCCGATTTCGGCTTCCACACCGCTTGGACGCGCATGCCGATGCACACGTCCTGGGCCTCGCATTCCTGCAGCAGCGCGATCAGGGGCAGGTCGGATCCGTCCAGCAAGATATTGGCGGCGCAATACGGAAGCTTGAGATCGATGTTTTCCGAGGGCACACGCACGATGCAGAAGGTTGTCACGGTTCCCCGGTCCGACACCTCAACGGACTCGGACATCGCGATGCCACAGCGGGGGCAGCTGGCGCGGGCGGGGAAATAGACCTTCTCGCAGCCGGGACAACGCTTCCCAATCAGCTTGCCCTCGGCGAGGCTCGCCAGGAACTCGGCATGGGCGCCGCCCACCCGAAACTCGTATTCGAGACGCGTCGGCGTGATGATGCTCTTGACAGACGGCGCGTCGCTCACGAGGCTTCCTCCGGTTCGAAGCATTCGATATCGAGGATCGAGCCCTCCGTCTCCCGGCGCCAGCGCGGGCGGACGCGCATGCCCGTCGACATGACCGATTCTCGACCGGCGTCGACGGCGTGCAGAAGCGCACTGTCGGCCCCGTCGAGTCGGATCAGGGCCCACGCGAAAGGCCGATCGCAGGGGTGCTTCGCCGACGGCGCCCGTACCCAGGCCCAGGTGGTCACGACACCGGAGGGTCCGACCGACACGAATTCTCCGAGGGTTTCTCCCGACTCGGGGTCGGCCTCCGTCGGCGGGACCAGCACCGCTCCGTCGAGGCGCCGGATTCCGACGATGCGACGCTCGCGGAGCTCGCCGAAGAAATGCCCGAGGACGGTGCCCACGGAGCGCCGGTACGAATACTCGATTACGTGGGG
>JACZXC010000036.1 GCA_022571825.1 Myxococcales bacterium
CGGGAAGGACGCTTCGCCCGGGCCGAGGAAGGCACGATCTTTCTGGATGAGGTCGGGGACACGAGCCCCAACCTGCAGGTCAAGCTGCTCCGGGTCCTGCAAGATCGGACCTTCGAGCCGGTCGGATCATCGAAATCCATCACCGTCGACGTACGGGTGATCGCCGCCACCAACCAGAACCTGGAGGAAGCGATCCGGGAACGGCGCTTCCGAGAGGATCTGTACTTCCGTCTGAACGTGATTCCCATCGAGGTGCCGCCGCTGCGCGACCGGCAAGAGGACATTCCGCTCCTCGCACACCACTTCCTCGAGATCGCGAGTCGGGAAGGGGGCGAAAGGGTGAGCGGTATCTGCCCCGCGGCGATGGAACGGATGTGCGCCTATCGGTGGCCCGGCAACGTACGCGAGCTCGAGAATCTGATGCTGCGCCTGACGGTCCTGGGCGAGGGTGAGATCGGAGAGAAGGATCTGCCGGCGGCCTTCCACCAGCCGTCACCGCCAAGCGTGAGCCCGCCCCGGATTCCCCCCGCCGGCCTCAACTTCCGTGACGTCGTCGACGACTATGAAGCGGACCTGATCCTCCAGGCTCTGCAGCAGACCCAGTGGAACAAGAATCGCGCCGCCCGGCTTCTGGGGCTCAACCGCACCACGCTGCTCGAGAAGATCAAGAAGAAGGGGCTGGACCCGCCCGACGCCTGACCGACGCCGGGCCCGGGCCGCTTGCGGCGACGCGGAGTGTCCACCGGCACCGCAGCGCGACTCCGATCGCCGCTTTTCGGCGCCGCCCAAAATCGCATCTTTGACGGTTCTGCGCAGCGCCTGCACTTTCGCCGTCGATTCCCCGACGCTTTTCCTCCCCCGGATCGCGTCCGCCGCCGCGGTTGGCAGCCCAGGCTCGCAAGATCCTTCACAACACCGATCCGCACCGGTGGCGCGAATCCTCTGAGTTTTCGGCCACCTAGGCCGAGATACGCGACCGGCAGGGGCCCCACTTCCGGTTCTTGCCGGTGCTTTTCCTCCGGATCCGAGCCCAGTTGGCATGGCCCGTGCTTCCGTGCCATGGCCAAGGACCGCCAGACCCCCTGATCCCGGCGATGCACCCGGTGACACACCGGACACAACGAGGAGAACCCATGGAAACTCTGCTCCGCGAGGCCAAGGCCACTTCTGAGCAGATTCCCGCCCCGCTCAAGGAACAGATCGTTCTTGAGCACACGCCTCTGATCCGGTACATCGTCAACCGCATCGCCGTGCGACTTCCCTCCCACATCGACCTGGATGACCTTCACAACACCGGCGTGATTGGTCTGATGGACGCGATCGAGAAGTACGACCCCGGAAAGAACTGCAAGTTCAAGACCTATGCCGAGTTCCGGATCAAGGGCGCGATCTTGGATCAGCTTCGCTCGCTGGACTGGGTTCCGCGCAGCGTGCGTCAGAAGAGCCGCCGCCTGGAGCGCGCCTTCGGAGAAGTCGAGCAGCGGCTGGGGCGCTCGGCCAGCGAGGACGAGGTGGCCGATTCCCTCGGTCTTCAGATCGAGAAGTTCCACGAGCTGATGAATCAGGTGCGCGGGATCTCACTGGTGAACCTCGAGGAGATCCGCGGCGCGAACTCCGATGGCGACCGCACGGGAACGTTCGCCGACATCGTAGAGGACGTCCACTCCGAGAATCCGTTCGCGTCACTGAAGCTCTCGGAGATGAAGCGGCTGATCGCGGCCACGATCGCGACGCTTCCCGAGAAGGAGCGCCTCGTAATTTCCCTCTACTACTACGAGGATCTCAACATGAAGGAGATCGGGGGGATCCTCGGCATCACGGAATCGCGCGTCTGTCAGATCCACACCAAGGCCGCGCTTCGACTCCGCGGGAAGCTCAAGGGACTTTTTGATCGCTAGCTCTCTTCGCTCCGAACGCACACGACCGTGATGTTGTCGTCACCTCCGCGGGAGTTCGCGAGGTCGACGAGATGGCCGCAGACGGCTTCCAGGTCCGAGGTACTCCCGACTTCCTTGGCGATCTCCTCGTCGTGGACGTGGCCCGTCAATCCATCCGAGCACAGCACGAAAACGTCGCCTCGAGCCGGCGTCATCTCCACCAGGTCGGGCTCGACACTGCGACGCACACCGAGAGCTCGGGTGAGAACGTGACGATGGGGGTGCTCCAGGGCATCATCCGCATCGATCTCGTGGCGTCGCATCAGTTCCGCCACCAGGGAATGATCGTCGGTCAACTGCCGGATCCGCCCGCCCCGGACGAGGTAGGCACGGCTAT
This sequence comes from Myxococcales bacterium, assembly GCA_022571825.1. Taxonomy (GTDB): domain Bacteria; phylum Myxococcota_A; class UBA9160; order UBA9160; family SMWR01; genus JACZXC01. The sequence continues at coordinate 2,275 of JACZXC010000036.1, forward strand.
CGCCCACGTGCGCCAGGGCGATCCGTTGACCATCGGCCAACAGCGCGACCAGGGTCGTCCCCATGCCGGTCAGCTCCGACTTCTCCTGCGCCGTGGTGAAGATCGCGCGATTGGCCGCGGCCACGGCGATGCGAAGCCTCTCGGTCGGGGTCGCCGTCGCACTCTCCAGATCGCCCAGGGCTGCGACCGCGGAGTCGACCGCGAGGCGGCTGGCCACCTGCCCCGCGCTGTGACCCCCCATCCCATCAGCGACCAGGTACAGCCCCAGCTCCGAGACGATCGCGAAGCAGTCCTCGTTGGCCCTGCGACGCCGGCCCACATCGGTGCTCGCCGCCGATCGAAGGCGCATCGAAGGGAATTCCTCCAGTGGCTACGGCCCCTTGGCGGCCGAGGAGCGGCCCTGGGACGGGGCCGGAGACTCCTCGATCCGTCATCGGTGCGACTGGTGGTCGCCTTGACCATCGAAACTGGACGCCGAGCCCCGAAAAGCATTCAATCTCGCTGGATCTCGCGACGATACAACCTTCAAGGGCAACTCTCACAACCGCCATCGGCCTCGCTCGAGACGTCAACCCGGGCTATAGATCGGGAGAGGGAACATGACGAAGACCCTATTGTTGGCAGATGACAGCGTCACCATCCAGAAGGTGGTGGGCATCAGCTTCGCCAGCGAGGACATCACGCTGATCACCGTCGACAACGGCGACGACGCGATTTCGGAGGCGCGGAAAGTCCGGCCGGATGCCATCCTCGCCGATGTCGTCATGCCGGGGAAAAACGGTTACGAGGTATGTGAGGCGATCAAGGCGGATCCCGATCTCCGTCACATTCCCGTGCTGCTCCTGACGGGCACCTTCGAGGCCTACGATGAGGTACGCGCCCGGCAAGTGGGTGCCTGCGGCCATGTTTCCAAGCCCTTCGAGGCCCAGACCCTCGTGGAAAAGGTCAAGCAGCTCCTCAGTTCGGAGCCGGACGCCAGCGAAGCAGAGGACCCCGCGGGTGTCTCCTCGGGCGAGAGCACCGCCGACGATCCGGCGAGCTTCGACTTCTTCGACGAAGAACTGGGCGACTCGACCACCCTCGAGTCGGGCGAGCAAACCCGGCTGATCGAGCCCGACAATCTGGGGACCGGAATCGACCCCCTCGCGCTAGACGACTCGGAGACGGCTGTCGTCACGTCGGCGGCTTCCGCGGCGCGGCCCGCGTCGATTCCCATGGCGGAGCGCACGATTGCGATGATGCCGACCGACGCGGGTCTCACCCCCGAGGCAGAGCGCGAATCCGACGAGTTCGAATTTGAGCTGGAACCGGAAGCGTCGGGAATCGGGACGGCTGGAGGGGACTTCCTGGCGCCGGACCCCCCGCCCCCACCGGGCGCTCAGAAGGCTCCGGCCGCTCAGAGCGCTCCGGCGACTGGCACCGGGCCCACAGCGCCCGTGGGGCCACCTCCGGATTCGGGCCTGGATTTCGATTTCGAGTCGACGACTGCGGGCAACGACGACTGGAAGGGCCTTGGCTCGAGCAACCTCGCGGAGGCCACGATTCTGGATCCGACCGGTGCATCGGGTTTCGATGTGTCCTCCTCGGACCTGGGCGACGCGTTCGCGCCGGCACCAAGCTCCGAACCGCGCCCGGCCCCGGAACCGCCGCCCCCTGCCCCGGAACCGCCGCCCCCTGCCCCCCAGGTCGCGGCCGCACCGCCCCCGGTCTCGTCGGAGTCCGTCCCCCCGCCGGAGGCAGGCCCAGAGGCGACCGTTCTCGCGGAGATCGCTCCTCGACTCCGCCAGCAGCTTCACGACACACTCGAGAAAATCGCCTGGGAGTCCTTCAGCGACGTCACCGAGAAGATCGTCCGACAGGCCCTCGAGAAAGTGGAAGCCATCGCCTGGGAGGTCATTCCTCACCTCGCCGAGACCCTCGTGCGCGAAGAAATCCGCCGAATGAAGGGCGAGTCCGAAAAGCGCTGATCTCGGCGGTGCCCACAAGGCGCCTCGCGTGGGTTACCGTATGGGGCTCGCCTCACCCACAGAGGGAGCGCGTACCACCGATGAGTGCCCCCCCGGCTCTTCCGCCCCAGCACACCTGGCGGCCACTGCTGGAGCTTGCCTTGGCCGAGGATTTGGGTCCGGGTGATCTCACCACCCCTCTGGTGGTCGAAGCCGACCGGACCGGTCGCGCGGTGATCGAATCCCGCCAGAGCCTCGTGGTTTGCGGATTGGACATCGCCGCCGCGGTGTTCCACGCCATCGATCCGGATCTGGGTTTCGAAGCCCGCTCCCGGGATGGGGCGCGGGCCCGGGCCGGACAGCCCCTCGCGGTTGTGACCGGTCGGATGCGGGCCATTCTCGCGGGGGAACGAACCGCGTTGAACTTCCTCGCACGCCTGTGCGGGGTCTCCACCTGGACCCGCCGCTTCGTGGAATTGGTAGAAGGCACCGGAGCGCGCATCGTCGACACCCGGAAGACGCTTCCCGGCTGGCGCGCCCTGGACAAATACGCCACGGCGGTGGGCGGAGCCGTCAACCATCGAACCGGGCTCTACGACGGAATTCTCCTGAAGGACACCCATATCGCCCTGGCCGGGGGCGTGGAGTTTGCGGTCAAGACCGCGCTTGCGACCGCCCCCCCCGGACTCCGCATTCAGGTGGAGGTGGAAACCGAAGATCAAGCCGTCGCCGCCGTGGAGGCCGGAGCGGACTTCCTGCTGCTCGACAATCGGGAGCCGGAGGAGCTGGGCCGCATCGCCCGCCGCGTGGCCGGACGGGCTCTGCTCGAGGCGAGCGGCGGCGTGGTGCTCGAAAACCTGCGAGCCGTCGCCGAGACCGGGGTTCAGCGGATTGCCGTCGGGGCTCTCACGCACTCGGCACCCGGGGCCGATGTCGCCCTCGAGATCTGGGGTGGGGAAGCCGCCCCGGGGGGTGCGGCCGCATGACAGCAGGGCCGGCGCGCGTACTCGAAGCCCTGCGCGGTGCCGGTGGCCAGAGTTGCTCCGGCGAGTCGCTCTCGAGAGGACGCGGTGTCAGCCGCGCGCAGATCTGGAAAGACGTCGAGGTACTGCGGGCGCGCGGCTACCGGATCCAAGCTTCCCCTGGCGGGGGCTACCGCCTCGACGGCACGCCGGATCGCCTCTACGCCGAGGAGATCCAAGCGGGTCTCGCCACCCGCTGGCTCGGCCGTGAGATCCATTTCTTCGAGTCGACGGATTCGACCAATCGCGTGGCCCTCGAGCTGGCCCGGAACGGAGCTCCTCACGGCACCACGGTCGTGGCCGAGAGCCAGACGGCCGGCCGCGGCCGCCTGGGCCGAAGCTTCTTCTCACCGCCCCATCAAAACCTGTACACCTCCATCGTGTTGCGTCCGGACGTGGCGACGACCGAGGTGTCCACCTGGGTTCTCGCCGCTGCGGTGTCGGTGGCCGATGCCGTTGCCGAGACGGTCGGCGACTCGCCGGCGGTCGAAATCAAATGGCCCAACGACGTGTTGTTGGGGGGCCTCAAGACCTCGGGCATCCTGATGGAGCTGGGGGCCGAGGCCACCCGGGTCTCCCACCTCGTCCTCGGAATCGGGGTGAATCTAAACACGCGCCGCGGGGAGTTCCCGCCCGAGTTTCGGGCCACCGCCACCAGTGTAGCCTCCCATATCGGCCGACCCGTGGATCGGGTGGCGTTTGCCCGGCGGCTATACCGATGCCTCGAGCAGACCCTCGATGCCTTCACGGCGGGCGGATTCGACGCGGTCCGGCCTCGCTTCGAAGCCCGCTTCCGCATGCGGGGTCGCAGAATTCGTGTGATCGAGGGGCCGGGCTCTTCGGGGTTCGCCGGTGTCGCCCTCGGAATCGACGCCCAGGGCGCGTTGCGAGTACGGCGGGACGACGGCGAAGAGGTGCACGTGATCGCCGGCGACGTCACCCTGGCGAAGGAGAGCCCTTGACGGTGTTGCTCGTCATCGACATTGGAAACACCAACGTATCCCTCGGACTTTTCGACGACTTGAAGGCCGAGGGCGAGGCCAGCAAGCTCGCCCATCACTGGCGCGCCGGGACGCACCGCGAGCAGACCTCCGACGAAGCCGCGCTCATGGTCCGTTCGCTCTTTCAATCCGAAGATCAGATTTGCGCCGAAATTTCCGACGTGATCATCTCGTGCGTGGTTCCGCCGCTGCTCCCGATCTGGGAACGCGTGTGTACGAAGCTCTTCGACTGTTCGGCCCTGGTGATTGGCCCCGGGATCCGTACCGGGATGCCGATTCGCTACGAGAACCCGCGAGAGGTCGGAGCGGACCGGATCGTCAACGCCGTGGCGGCCTTTGCCTTGTTCGGGGGGCCCGTGATCTCCGTCGACTTCGGCACCGCCACCACCTTCGACTGCGTCTCCGAGAACTGCGAGTACCTGGGCGGCGTGATCTTCCCGGGCATCCACATCGCCATGGAAGCCCTGTTCGAGCGGACGTCGATGCTGCACCGGGTCGAAATCGCGCGCCCGAAATCCGTGATCGGGAAGACGACGACCGCGGCTCTGCAGTCGGGCCTGCTCTACGGCTACGCCGGCGTGGTCGATTCCATCGTGGAGCGCATCCGCGGCGAACTCGGTTCCGAAGCCCGGGTCATCGCCACCGGCGGACTCGCCCATCGAATCGCCAGCGAGACCGCGACCATCGAACGGGTGGAGCCCTTTCTCACCCTCGAAGGACTGCGGCTCATTTTTGAGAAGAATCGACCCAGTGCCAACACCCAGCGCAAGGAGAAGTCTCGATGGAACACACAGGAGTAGAGCAAACCCGCAGCTTCGCCCTCGTCGGACACTCGGGGGACGGCAAGACCTCCCTCGGCGAGGCCCTTCTTCACCTCGCCGGCGAGAAGAAAACGCTGGGCAAGGTGGACGACGGCACATCGAGCCTCGACTATCTGCCCGAAGAGCGGAAGCGCGCTTCGAGCATCAGCTCCTCGATCTACAGCTTCGACTGGTCGGAGACGCACCTCACCCTGGTCGATACGCCGGGAGACCCGAACTTCCAGACCGACGGGCAGATCGCCCTGAACGCCCTCGACGGCGCCGTTCTGCTGGTCTCGGCAATGGGCGGGGCCAAGGTCGGTACGGAACGCATGTTCCGGCGGTGCCAGTCACTGGAGATTCCCGTGGTGGCCTTCGTCAACGGGCTCGACCGCGAACGGTCCGACTTCGCCAGCGCCATGGAATCGCTGCGCAAAATCGAGGTCAATGCCACGGCCCTGACGCTTCCGATCGGGTCCGACCGCAACTTCTCCGGCGTCATCGACCTCCTGACCATGAAGGCGCTGACCCCCGAGGGCACAGGCGAGGTTCCCGCCGAGCTCGCAGAGGAGGCGGAGGAAGCCCGGGGTCGCCTGGTCGAATCGATCGCCGAATGCGACGACCTCCTGCTCGAAAAATACCTCGAGGAGGGCGAGCTCAGCGAGCCCGAGCTCCGCGAGGGGCTCGTGCAGGCGACGCGGAAGCGCCAGCTGGTGCCGGTCCTGTGCGGATCCGCGGAAACCCTGCTGGGGGTCGACCAGCTGCTCCGCGGAATCGTGGAGATGCTGCCTTCGCCCCGGGACCGGACGCCCTGGTCGGCCCCCGGGCCGGAGGAGGGGTCCGAGATCGAGGTGCCGGCGGACCCGGCAGGTCCCTTCTCGGCCATCGTCTTCAAGACCGTGATCGACCGCTACGCCGGAACCCTGTCTGTGTTTCGCGTGGTCTCCGGAACCCTGACGCCCGATGTGACCATCTTGGACGCCACCAGGGGCCAGAAGCAACGGGTGGGGAAGCTCATCCTCCTGAAAGGAGGCGATCATGTGGACATCACCGTGGCCGGTCCCGGTGATGTCATCGCCGTGGCCAAGCTCAAGGACGTCCACACGGGAGACGCCCTCACGGCGGAAAAGGGAGGCGTGGCCCTGCGTCCGATCCCCATTCCCCAGGGTGTGATTTCCTACGCCATCCAAGCAAAATCAAAGGGGGATGAGGATAAAGTTTACACCTCGCTCGGCCGACTGGTGGAAGAGGATCCGACGCTTCAGCTCGGGCGGGAGGCCTCCACCGGGGAGTTCTTGCTCACGGGCATGGGCGAACTGCACGTCCGGACCGCCGCCCAGAAGCTCCAGCGCATGTTTGGGGTCGAGGTCGAGCTCAAGACGCCCAAGGTTCCCTATCGCGAAACGATCACGCGCCGGGCTGAGCACGTGGAGGGCAAGCTCAAGAAGCAGACCGGAGGCAAGGGGATGTTCGGCGTGTGTTACCTGACAGTAGAGCCCAAGGCCCGCGGCGAGGGCATCGAGTTCGTAGACGCGGTCAAGGGCGGAGCCATACCTCGGAGCCTGATTCCCGCCGTCGAGAAGGGGATCCAGGAGGCCTGCCTCGCCGGCCCCGTCGCGGGATTCCCGGTGGTGGACGTGCGCGTGTACTGCATCGATGGAAAACACCACTCGGTGGATTCGAATGAGATGGCCTTCAAGCTGGCGGGATCTTTCGGATTCAAGGCCGCCGTGGAGAAAGCGGGACCCGCGATACTCGAGCCGATCATGGACGTGGACATCGCAGCGCCCAGCGACTTCGTCGGCGACGTCATGGGCGACATCTCGAGCCGTCGCGGACGCGTACAGTCCAGCGAGGCGAGGGGCTCCACCCAGGTGATCCAGGCCCAGGTGCCCATGTCGGAGATGCTCGAGTACGCGAGCAGGCTGACGAGCATGACGGGCGGTCAGGGTGAGTTCCATATGACATTTTCGCACTACGACGAGGTTCCCGCGCACGTGCGCGAAAAGCTCGTCGCCGAATCACAAGCCGCCAAGGACGGCACCTCCTAGGCAGAGCTGTGCCCGAGCCGAAATCACCGCAGAAGATCCACCTGAAGCTGTCGCCCCAGGCCGAGCGTTACGCGCGTCGTGACGCGCCCCACGAAGCGCGCCTGATGGCGGCGCGCGGAGCGCTCCCGCTTCCGCCGATCGAACTGGCGACGGTGCTCTTCGTTCTTCACCACGACGCAGATCCGGAGATCAAGGACCTGGCGCTGGCCAGTCTCGAATCGCTGCCCGATGCCATCTGCGACGCCGTGCTGACGGGTCCGGCCCACCCCGCCCTGATCTCGCATCTGGCCCACAGCTTCCGGGAAAAGCCAGATCGGCTGGAGAAGATCGCCCTCAACCCGGCCACCGACGATGCCACCATCGCGTTCCTCGCCGGGCTTCCCTGCAAGCAGATTGTCGACATCATCTCCAACAATCAGGAACGGATGCTGCGCGCTCCGGAGATTGTCGACGCCCTGGGCAACAACCCGCTGACCGGCCGCGTCGTGATCGACCGCATCCTCTCGTTCCTCGGGCTGCAGGGCACAGAGGCGAAGGCCGAGGGCAGCGACGACACCGGCGGGAGCGATGCGATCAGCGACGCCGATGCCGAGGCCGCCCTCCGGGCGATCCTCGGCGAGGAGCTGGGGCAATTCGCCAAGGTACTGGTCCAGGAGACCGGCGGGGAGGGCCAGGAGGACGACGAATCCGAGGGCAGCCTCTACGCCCTGGTCCAGAAAATGTCGGTATTCCAGAAGATCAAGCTCGCCCGCATGGGGAACAAAGAGGCCCGCGGACTGCTCGTGCGCGACCGAAACAAGATCGTCGCCATGGCCGCCGTCTCGAGTCCGAAGATCACCGATGCCGAAGCCATCACCATGGCGCAGTCGCGAAACGTCGCTGACGACATACTTCGCTACGTCGCGAACAAACGCGAGTGGACTAAGAACTACCAGGTCAAGCTCGCGCTTTCGATGAATCCGAGATGTCCCCAGTCCGCGTCAATGAAATTCATCAACTACCTTCAGGATCGAGACCTGAAGGCAATGATGCGCAGCAAGGACATTCCGTCGGTCATCTCGACCCACGCCCGTCGCATCCTTGCCAAGAAGGGAAAGATCTGATGGCGCGAGTGAGCCGAGACAAGGCCGAGGTCAACGCCCGCATCATCTATTGGGGCATCGAGGGCTCCGGGAAGAAGACCAACCTGACCGCGATTCATGGGAGCCTGCGCGCGGATCACCGCTCCGATATTCGCTCAGTCCCGACGCGGCTGGACCCCACCCGAACCTACTCCGTCCTTCCCATCGAGCTGGGAGAGATCGCGGGCATACGCACCTGCCTCGAGATCGTGGCGGTTCCCGGCGATCCGGATCAGATGCCCACCCGCAAGCAGCTGCTGGACCAGGTCGACGGTTTGGTGATGGTCATCGACTCGCGGCGTGAGCGGCTCGACGAGAACCTGCAAAGCTTCGAGGAACTGCGCCAGACCCTCGCGGCCTACGGTCGATCCCTCGGCGACGTGCCTCTCGTGGTCCAGTACAACCAGCGTGACCGAGCCGACGCCTACGCTCTGGAAGACCTGCACCGAAAACTCGACCTCCACGGCGTCGCCGTCTTCGAGGCCGTCGCGTCGGAGGGGACGGGGGTCCTCGAGACCCTCTCGACGATTTCGAAACGAGTGGTCCGAAACCTGCGCGAAGAAGGGGCTGCGGCCATGTCGGCACCGCCCGTCGACCTGACCGCCGCCGATCGCCTGGAAAGCGCCATCCTCGAGGAGGAGATCCATCCCGAGGCCGACGCGATCGTCGCGGCGGCCCGTCGCACCGAGGCCCTCCTCGACGACACCGCGCCCGCGCTCGAGGCCCTGGAAGACGCCGGCGGAGTGCGCCTTGGGTCGGACCTCTCGATCGTCTCTGTCGGCAGGGCCACCCGCGCCGGCGACCGCAGCGTACGGGTCCCCCTCGTCCTGGGCGATGGCGAGGGACAGACGTCGACCCTGGTTCTGACGATTGCGCTCGATCCCCTGATCGACGAGACCCGAGACTGATGCGAAAGGCGATCGGAATCTACGGCGTGAACGACGAAGCGCTCGAACTCATCCGGCTCCTACAGGCAAACCCCGAGGTGGAGATCGCGAGCGTGTTCGACATTCGAGCCACCGCGTTGCGGAAACGGTTGCCCCACCTAGACCCCGCGGTGGCCCGCACCCTGGATGCCAAGCTCACCGGAGATCTGACGAGCTTTGTCGAATCTGGGCAATTCTACGCCGTGGTCGATACCGGACCGGAACCGAGCTTCGCTTCCCAGTACCCTCAGGCCCAGAGCCGCGGTATACAGATCGTGAGCCCACTCATGGCTCGGTTGCTCTGGGGATACGCCACACCCACCATCGATCACGAGCGCGATCACAAGCTGGAGCTTCTCCAGGCGCTTCACGAGGTGATCGAGTCCTACAATCTGACCGTCGATACCGATGAGCTCTTTCGGCGAATGTTGGAGATCGCCATTGGGGTGACCGGTGCCGAGGGTGGCTCGCTGATGCTGCTCGATTCCGACGCCAGAGAGCTGCGCATCCGGGTAGCCGTGGGCGTCGAGCCGGAGCTGTGGCCCAAGATTCGCGTTGCCATCGGCGAGGGCATCGCCGGGAAGGTCGCCGCCGAGGCGCGTCCCCTTCGGCTGCGGGGCAAAGCCGACCGCCAGACCTTCCACATCGTCCGGGAGCGACTGGACGTCGAATCGGCCCTGAGTGTACCCCTGGTTCACGCGGGGCGTGTCCTCGGGGTTCTGAATCTGCACCATTCGACCCGGCCCGATGCCTTCAGCGAGTCGGACCTCGAGTTCACCGAGCAGCTGGCCCACTTGGATGCCCAGATCATCGCGCGCTCCCAAGAGCACGAGTCGATGCGCACTCAGGCGGCCCGCTTCGCCGTCGCGCGCCAGGTGCAGGAGATCCTCGCCAAGAAGGTGTCCCTTCCCGATCGGCTCACGGACCTCTGCCGCTTCGTCTCCGAGCACGCGCGGGGCGGCATCGCCACGATCTACCTCTACGATGAAGCCGACGACAGCCTGCACCTGACCGCGACGTCGCTGGAGGGCGGGGGCCTCGGCGGTGAATATCGAGTCGAGGTGGGTCAGGGGATCGACGGGGCCGTCGCAAGAACCCGCGAGCCGTCGTTTCTTCACGCGGCGGATGGATCTCTCGCCTACGCCGCCCTCCCCCTCCTGATGAGCGACCAGTTCGCCGGGGTTCTCACGGTTCAGGCCGGACAGGAAGC